>NZ_JAZGQA010000122.1:0-14202 GCF_048593855.1 Yersinia sp. 2542 StPb PI | reverse complement strand
CCGAAGCTATGTTCGACTGTCAGATCAAACGAATTCATGAGTATAAACGGCAATTACTCAACATCCTCTATGTGATAAACCTTTACCAGAAAATACTTAATGGAAGAGGAACTGTTTCGCCGAAAGTCCATATATTCTCGGGCAAAGCTGCACCGGGTTATGCCATGGCCAAATTGATCATCCAGTTGATTAATCAAGTTGCTCTTAAAGTGAACAATGATCCTAGAGTCAATGAGCAACTAAAAGTGGTTTTTTTAGAAGACTATAAAGTTTCGCTCGCGGAAAATATTATTCCAGCCGCTGACTTATCAGAGCAGATATCTACTGCGGGTACTGAAGCATCGGGTACCAGCAATATGAAGCTGGCGATGAATGGTGCTTTAACTATCGGAACGCTAGATGGCGCTAATATTGAAATTAGAGATGCTGTGGGTCATGAGAATTTCTATGTTTTTGGTTTATCTGCGGAGCAAATTGCTGAGCAAAGAGCTAAAGGACGGTCATCATATGATGAGTATTTATCTAATACAGAACTTAAAGAGACTGTTGATTCACTTATTTCAGGTACTTTTCATGCCGATAAGAGCCTGTTTTCACCGATATTCCATATGCTGGTGAGTCACGGTGACCACTATTTCCATTTGGCTGATTTTGATAGTTATTGTTACGCACAATATCAAGCATTGACCGATTATAGCGATACTTACAGTTGGCACAAGCGAGCATTAAACACGATAAGTGGTATGGGAGAGTTTTCCAGCGACAGAACTATTCGTGGATACAGCAAGGATATTTGGGGGGAGGAAAACCTTAAGTGAAACATGACAAATCACTCACGGTATTACTTAGTGGACTCTTTTTCTGCCCACTGGTGACTGCGAGTGAAACGACTAATCCACCAGCTGTTAAATTATTTACCAGCCCTTGGTCACGCCTTTTTTCTGGTGATGAGAACACATTTTCAACTGCATTAACCTATAGTTCACCACTTAAAAAAAAGATGGTTAATGTACCTACAGGGAAATATAGCTCGGAGGAAGTATATAAACTAAATCAGCGGGGGCTTTTTAGTGTGCAGTATTCCCCAATAAGTTATCTTTTTGCCAATATGACGGTTCGGGTTCCATTACAAAATACCAGTAAATACAGTACCGACTTTGTTTATAGTTTTGGTTATGACGATTGGCATCCGGGTACTTTTAGTTTGGTTTATGGTAATTACAACGATAATAATAGTTTTTTCCCTGCGACAGGTGCCCAAAGAACACGGTTTGAACAAGGCTCTTGGACTTTGGGCTATAAGTTTACCTTACCCAAGACGGTGGAGTCAGCATTATTGATTAACAAAGCTGACTCACTGATTTGTCAAGTTGGCTATAGTTATGTGCCTCGTTATTACTCTGATGCTTCATCAACTATCAAAGAAAATAAGAACAGTTTTTTAGGGAGTTGTGGCTATACCTTACAACAGCACTATTTTTTGCGTTTGTCCGCGTTTTATTACCCTGACAAGAACCAGCAGCAACCTTGGAATTATGATTATACCTATAGTTTTGGTTATACGTCTGGCTACGCTCCGGGGTCCTGGTCGCTTTTTTATGGCAATTACACCGGGACTCGCTACCCGTGGCGGCAGAATGCAAATGCTAATTTTCGTAGTGGGACAATAAATCTCAGTTGGACATTACCCCTATAAATTGAAGGTGTAAGAATCTGTGCTACGCTTAATTACGCGATTAATAGTTAAGTGAGCATAATGTTTTGGTGGGTATGAAAGGTTCAGGGACGTTGAGCATCCTCTATTGACGATGATGTTTGATAAATTATGTTTACACGAAGCTCTTGGGTAACTTATGCAACCACATCCTTCCGCTACTGGTGTGACATCTATTCTTGTTGTTGATGATTCAGCAAGTTATCGCTTTTTACTGGTTAATCTACTAAAAAATTGGCAATTTACTGTTTTTGAAGCAGAAAATGGCCAAGATGCTTTGGCTATCCTTGATAATAATTCCATCAATATGGTGATCAGTGACTGGGAAATGCCAGTTATGGATGGGTTGAAACTCTGTACTACTATCCGTAAACATTATTCCGATAGGTATATTTACTTAGTATTGATAACCGTGCGGCAATCCGTCGAGGATTTGATCGCAGGATTAGATGCGGGCGCCGATGATTTTCTGTCAAAGCCGATAAATCAAAGTGAGCTACGCGCCCGATTACATGCAGGTGAACGGATATTAATGCTAGAGGCAACCCTCGATGCCCGTAATCAGAAACTGTCCCAAGCCTACCAACAAATAGAAGATGACTTGCAAGCTGCGGCAAAATTGCAA
This sequence comes from Yersinia sp. 2542 StPb PI, assembly GCF_048593855.1. Classification (NCBI taxonomy): domain Bacteria; kingdom Pseudomonadati; phylum Pseudomonadota; class Gammaproteobacteria; order Enterobacterales; family Yersiniaceae; genus Yersinia; species Yersinia sp. 2542 StPb PI. The sequence continues at coordinate 11,863 of NZ_JAZGQA010000122.1, read as the reverse complement.
CGTAGTGTTTTGCCAGCAGAAAAACTAATGGTGAGTGGTTTTCAAGCCGAATGGATGTTTATACCCTCCGCGTATGTTTCGGGTGACTTGTTAAGTTTTTTCCAACTGGGAAATCAACACATTGGTTTTTATAGTATTGATGTTGCAGGGCATGGCGTGGCCGCAGCGATGCTGTCACTGTCAGTTGCACGCCAATTTCTTAATGGGCGCACGGTAGATAACTTACTGATTTCACTGGCAGATACTCCCTCTGGTTATCTAATTACCCCGCCACACAAAGTTGTGAGCGAACTTAATCGCCGTTTCTGTATAGAAAATGATGATATCGCCAGCTATTTCACTCTTATTTATGGCGTTATTGATGTTCAAACAGCGGGTGGGGTGCTTTGCCAAGCTGGGCATCCGACCCCCTTTATTGTCAGTAGTTCAGGTCAGATTACCCCTATTGGTGACGGTGGTGCACCGGTTGGACTTATTGATTCGATGGACTATCAGGACACTGCGTTCACTCTTGCTTCGGGTGATAGGCTCTATTTATTCACCGATGGCATTGTTGAGTGTGAAAATCCTGAGCAAGAGCTATTTGGAGAACGACGATTACAAGACTTACTGGCCGCAAGTCAACGTGATTGTGTGCAAACTGTTTTTGGGCAAGTACAGCAGGCATTGAAATACTGGCATCCGGTACAAGAAGATGAACATCAAAGTGATATTCAGAATGGGCGTTCTGCATTTAGTGATGATATCTCGTTACTGGTGATCGAACGCAATAACAATTCCCCTCTCCTAACAGCATTGTAAGGAAGAAATAATGAACTTTGAAACTCAGACAATTGACAATGTATTGGTGATAACCCCCTTGATCAGGCGACTCGATGCATCAGTTTCCCTGAAATTTAAGGAAGATATACAAGCAATGATCGCTCAGGGAGCCAAAAATATTTTATTGGATTTTAGTCGGGTAGATTTCATCGACAGTAGTTGTTTAGGTGCTCTGGTTTCGTTGTTGAAGACCTTAAATGGGAAAGGTGAACTGGCTATTTGCTCACTGAATAATAATATCCACGGAATGTTCAAATTAACCCGGATGGATAGGATATTTACTATCGGTGCTAATCAACCCGATACATTACAGCAGATGCATTCCGTAGCACCTTAATTTGTAAGGAATACTTATTTATGAAAGCCATGATCCTTGCTGCCGGGAAAGGAACCAGAGCCAGACCACTGACCACCATACTGCCAAAGCCAATGATTCCATTGATTCGAAAACCTATTATGGAATCGATTATTGAGCATTTAAGAAAATATGGTTTTAATCAGTTAATGGTGAATACCAGCTATCTATCTGTGGACATCGAGAATTACTTTCGTGATGGCCATGCCTGGGGAGTAGAAATAGGTTACTCCTACGAAGGTATTATGGAGGGTAATACTTTTGTTGACAATGTTCTGGGTTCAGCGGGTGGAATGAAACACATCCAAAATTTCTCAGGTTTTTTTGATGAAACTTTTGTCGTTGTCTGTGGTGATGCATTAATTGATGTAGATTTCGATAAGGTATTGGCTTTCCATCGAGCCAGAAAAAGTGTGGCAACCTTGGTGATGCGCCCAGTCTCAGCAGATCAGGTAAACAAATACGGTATTGTTGTTACTGATGAGCAGGGTAGAGTTAGTAAGTTTCAAGAAAAACCTAAAACCGAGGATGCATTATCAAACAATGCCAATACCGGAATTTATGTTTTTGAGCCAGAAATATTCGATTATATTCCTGATGGCGTTGAATACGACATTGGTAGTCAGTTGTTCCCCAAACTTGCTGAATTAGGTGTTCCTTTCTACGGTATTGCCTTGCCATTCCAATGGGTTGATATTGGGTCTCTACAAGATTTTTGGCATGTGAATCGCATGATCCTTAATCAGGATTTACCCGACTATCCCATGCCGGGAATTAAGATTGCACCTCAAATCTGGTGTGGACTTAATGTTAAAGCCGACTTTTCGACCTTAGATATTGAAGGGCCAGTCTATATTGGTAGTAGTACAGAAATACAGTCCGGCGTAACGATTAAAGGGCCTACAATTATTGGTGCGGGGTGTTTATTAGAGCAGGGAGCTGTTATCGATCAAAGTTTTATTGCTGATTATACCCGGGTCGGGGGTATTGCGCATTTGCATCAACAGATGATTTTTGCTGGGAAAGTTATCTCACCAGACGGTATGGCCATTGATTTATCTGAGGCGGGTTTAAACTGGCTCATTGATGATAAACGGCGTAAAGATATTATTATGGCAGAGAAATCTTTGTTCGATGAATTCCTACATAAAGATACGTTGATATGAGTTATCACCAGTGTGACTCACAGGGCTGGTTAATGAGAATATGTTTGCCTGCCTCCTTGTCTAGCCTGAATGTTTTACATGAAAAGTTACTACAATTTATTCAACCCTTAAAGATTGATTCATCTAGCAGTTATGCTATGGAACTTGCATTAAATGAAGCATTTATCAATATTGTAAAGCATGGTGTTAACTATGATGCCACCCAAAATATTACTATTGTGATGCATTATGGCAATAATCAACTGGCTGTGACCTTACAAGATAAAGGAAAACCTATACCTACAAAATTTTTGCAAAATAAAAGTGGGTTGTCTCATATTCCTGAGTTGTCAGCGCCGGATTCTTGGCCAGAAAATGGGATGGGATTGATGATGATGTTTAATGCCGTTGATGACATCAGTTATAAAGTGGAAGAGGGCATCAATTACCTATCGCTGATAAAGAAAATAGAAGAGTAGGCGTAAAAATTATGTTTATTCATAAAATAATGCTCTTCGAACTCCCCCTTAAAATGGGCTGATTTATCTCACTTATCTTCATGGATTGACTGAGGTTGTGATAATGGCTTTTTATTTCTCTTCGTTTGAAAACAGGAAACCACCATCACCACTCAAAACTCATTGGGCTACTGAGTTTTTATGGCAAAGTCTGGCGGTTGCAGCGCTTATCTTGGGGGCAAATTATATCCGCTGGCGCTGGATGAATTCACTTAATTACGATGCGCTTTGGTATTCCATCCCCTTGGTAATGGCTGAAACACTAGCCTATATTGGTTCTGTTTTATTCACTATCAACCTCTGGAAAGTCAGAGATATTCCTGTCCTCCCAGTACCTGAAACAATCGATGACTGTATAGCCGCTGAAGAGATGCAAGAAAGGCGTCAGATAAAAGTTGATTTGTTTATTGCCACCTATAATGAAGATGTCGAATTGGTGCGTTTATCGATTCGGGATGCACTCGCCGTAACTTATCCCTTCCCCTTGGATTATCGCATTCATGTATTAGATGATGGTAAACGAAGCGAAATGGAGGTTGTTGCAAAAGAAGAGGGGGTTAATTACTTAAGTCGGGAAAATAATATCGGTTATAAAGCAGGTAATCTCCGCCACGGGCTGGATATGACGGACGGTGACTTTATTATTATCTGTGATGCAGATACCCGAGTTTTCCCCACAATATTGACTCATACTTTGGGTTATTTTCGTGATGTTGATGTTGCCTGGGTCCAGACTCCTCAGTGGTTTTATGATTTACCACAGGGCAAGCGATTACCTGAATGGGCAAAGCAAAAGTTAGGTTCAACAGGCTATTTTGTTGGTAAAGGGATTGAAAAATTGGTTGGCCCGCTGACTGTGGGGCATGATCCCTTTTTTAATGATCCGCAAATGTTTTACGATGTTATTTTACGCCGACGTAATTGGGCTAATGCGGCTTTTTGTTGTGGCGCTGCATCAATTCATCGTCGTGAAGCTATTATGCAAGCTGCGCTGCGTCGCTATGTAGATAATATAGAAGATGAGATCGAGCAATATACGGGCGACCTAACTGATAAAGAAACCAAAGCAGACTTGGCTAAGGCCATGTTACCTCATGTGGTGCATGATACCGAGCTGATGCCATATAAATTTCATGTTTCAGAAGATATCTATACTTCTATCGTTTTACATGGTGATCCAGGCCGTAAATGGCGATCTGTCATGCACCCGCAAATAGAATCAAAAATGCTTTCACCGCAGGATTTGTTGACTTGGATGATCCAGAGATTTAAATATGCGGCTGGTTCAATGGATATTGCCTTGCACGACAGACTTTTCACCAGTAAAAGGATTAAGCTCAGTGCAATACAAAAATTAATGTACGGAACTACTTTTTGGTCCTATTTTGCCTGTATCTGGAATACGGTATTCTTGATTGCCCCATTAATTTATCTTTTTACGGGGATCCCCCCCGTTTCGACTTACTCATCTCCTTTTTATTTGCATTTTTTGCCCTTTATGATTGTCTCTGAATTAGCATTTATGTTTGGCACCTGGGGTATATCGGCGTGGGATGGGAAATCGTCTTTTCTTGCTTTATTTTCCATGAATCTACGAGCTCTTGATACAGTACTACGAGGAGAGAAAATCAAGTTTCATGTGACGCCCAAAGAACGCCAACAGGGCAATTTTTTATCCTTAGTTAAACCTCAGCTCGCCATTATTGGGCTGACGTTATTGGGGTTGATTTGGGGGGCGATTCAGATAGCCGTAGGGAACATAAAAGATCCCTCAGGTTTTGTGATCAATATCTTTTGGGGAGCTGCAAATATTGCAGCCATGATGCCGATGGTTTTAGCCGCATTTTGGCAACCCGAGCATGCTGAATACACCGGACAGGAGGGGGCTTGATGTCATTCAAATATAACCTCCTCAAGGCGAGAAGTTATCTGGCAATGGTGATCGGTATTTTAATCGCATTTTCTATTGTGTTGTATGTCGAAAAGAACTCTCAAGATATGGAAGATTCTCGTGTCCATATCACCACCAGTATTGGCCGACCATTAACACCGGCTCCTCGACCACTGAGTTCCGAAGAAATAATTTGGGCTAAGGCTGCATGGCAATATTTTATTAATAATACTCAGCCGAGTGGTTTAGTGAATTCCGTGGATAAATTCCCATCGTCGACAATGTGGGATACCAGTAGTTATTTTATGGCGCTGATTTCAGCGCAACGAATTGGTATTATTCAACAAGATGAGTTTGATACCCGAATCAGTAATGCATTAGGTGCATTGGCTAAATTGCCACTATTTGAAGGTAAATTACCTAATAAAGCCTATAATACACAGACTCTATCTATGGTTAATTATATTAATCAGCCCAGTACGAAAGGTATAGGTTGGTCGGCTATTGATATCAGTCGAATGATGGTGCCATTAAATATATTGGTCTGGAGTTATCCCCAGCATGCTGTCGAGGTCAATAAGGTTATTTCACGTTGGCAATTAGATGCGCTAGTGGTTGATGATCAATTACAAGGTTCGGTAGTTGATGATAAAACTCAGCTCATTTCATTGCATCAGGAAGGGCGTATGGGGTATGAGCAATATGCGGCACGGACCCTGCAACTGGTGGGTATTAATGCTAGTTTAGCCCTTGATTACACTGCACATCTGCAATTTATTAAAGTTGAAGGGATATTGGTGCCTGATGATGACCGTATCTCGCAAAAAGAGGGAGCAAATACATTTATCGTCAGTGAACCCTATATCTTGACCGGCTTAGAGTTGGGTTTTGATCTTTATTCATCAGAACTAGCCTGGCGGGTTTTTAAGGCTCAGGAGAATCGTTTTCAGCGTACTGCTATATATACCTCTGTCAGTGAGGATCATGTGGATCAAGCTCCTTTCTTTATTTATAGCACACTCCATTATGCTAATGAAGATTGGGCGGTAATTACGGACAAAGGTGAGCGTGTCAATCAGTTACGACAGTTATCAACCAAATCGGCATTTAGTTGGTATGCCTTATGGCGCACACCTTATAGTGAACAGACACGGAATCAATTAAATAGCTTAATGGATTCGAACAAAGGTTGGTATAGCGGAATTTATGAAGTTAACAATAAAATAAATACTTCACTAAATGCCAATACCAATGGCGTGGTGTTAGAAAGTTTGGCTTTTATCAAGGGTGGAAAACTACTTTGTGCTGCCTGTACTCAGGTGATGCAATCCGTTGGCGCAACAGATAAACAACTAAAGTAGGAAGGTTTTATGATGGGAAATCAGTCATTTTTGATAAGGTTAAGTCTCATTGTTAAGGCTGGCTGCTTGATTTTGATACTCCTGGCCATACCGTCTTTTAATACCTTTGCCGAATTACCTGGCAATAAATTAGCTGCTGAAAACTACCCTGTACGGCACGGTGAGTTAACGCCCAGAGAGATGGCGGTTGCAGTTAATGCCTGGCAATATTTTGTCCATAATTTACAACCTACAACTGGGCTTGTTAATGCAGTTAATAATTATCCTTCGACCACAATGTGGGATAGTGCATCTTATTTGGCGGCACTGGTGTCGGCGCGCGAGTTGGGTATTATTAATAAGGAAGAGTTTGACCACCGAATGTTACCTTTTTTAAAGACACTGAATAATATTTCACTATTCCAAGGACAATTACCCAATAAAGCTTACAACACCATAACTGCTGAAAAAGTTAACTATATGAATAAACCCGGTGAAATAGGATTTTCAGCTATTGATACTGGCCGTATGTTAATTTGGCTGAAAATTATTAAAGAACGTTATCCTGAATATGCCAATAGCATTGATAACGTGGTCTTAGGTTGGGATTTTTCACATGTTGTCGATGATTGCGGTACGTTATATGGTGCGATATTAGATAAAAATAACACGCCTCAGTATGTGCAGGAAGGGCGACTGGGCTATGAGGAGTACGCTGCCAGTGGCTTTCAACTTTGGGGTTTTTCAACCTGTCAGGCGTCACGACCTGAACCTTATGATTTGGCTAAAATTTATTGTGTATTAGTACCTTACGACTCTAGAGATGCACGCAAAACTAATCAACACAACTATGTAGTTACCGAGTCGTATATCTTACATGGCCTTGAGATGGGGTGGGATCGCAGTAATGATCGGGCTAATAAAGCGGCGAGCTACAGCCATCCGTGGATGAAAGACTTCGCCAATCGGGTCTATCAGGCACAGGAAAACCGCTATCGTGAAACGGGAATACTGACAGCGCGTTCTAGACCACGCCCCTTACTTTGTTTATGACACGGTTTTTTCCGATGGCTATAACTGGAACACAATTACCGATCAGGGCATTTTTGTCCCTGAAAATGCGGCAGTGTCATTAAAAGCTGCGTTAGGTATGTGGGTATTTTGGCACTCGCCGTACACTGACCGATTATTTGATGCAATAGAAAATGCTAACGTTAAGGATATCGGCTTTAACGAGGGCCTCTACGAAAATGGTAAAGGGCCAATTAAAGAGTTTACGGCAAATAATAATGGCATCATGTTAGAAGCGCTATTATTTAAAAAAGCAGGGAAAATACTCCGTTTCACCAGTGGTGATCCTAGCCATAAAGATTATATTCCCTCGTTGTGGGAACGGCAGTTAATTAATGCTTTTGATGATAATAACAGTAAAAGGAATCGGCCGTATATTGATGCAACACCGAGCTTAGCCGCATTTTGTGATCAAACGGGCATTGCGATACGTAAAGCACCAGATTGTAAGAGCTGCCAGTGTGCTCAGTGTCAGGATGAAAGCAGCAGTAATAATTTATTTAAATTACCGGCGGCAACATCATCATGCGCAAAATAGTGAAGTCCGCCGCTTTTGCCTGGGTTATTGGTGCTGGGCTACTGGGTGCTGCATTTACGGGCGGTATGTTTGTGGCAAGCAGTATTACTCACAGCTCTGTTGCCTATTCTGCCCGTAGTGGTGTGCTATCTGATAATGAACAATTGTGGGCGAAAGTAGCTTGGCGTTACTTTGTTAATAATACGCAAGTGAATACTGGGCTGGTTAATTCTTTGGATAATTACCCGGTTGTTAATCTCTGGCAAATCGGCGACACACTTGTCACATTAACCGCAGCAGCCCAATTAGGGTTGATCAATCGTCAGGAGTTTGATCAGCGCCTCACACTATTATTGGCAACAATAAGTCATTTACCTTTGGTGGAGGGAAAAACGCCAAATCTGCTTTACAACACCGCCAACGGACAGATGATTGATTATGCTCACCAGCCAAAACCACTGGGGTGGTCTGCACAAGATATCGGCCGCTTAATGATAGGTTTGAAAGTTGTGGTGCGTTTTTATCCTGAATATGCTGAGTATTTGGATAAGGTCCTATTACGATGGAATTTCTGTCAGATTATTGATGGTCATGGTGAGTTGCTGAAATCAGCGACGGTTAATGGCAGATTTATAGCCAAACCCGAAGGCGTGTTGGGTTATAGCGAATATACCGCTGGTGCGTTTGGACTGTGGGGTTTTCCTGTAGGAATATCAGCTAATCTTCCCTATAACACCACGTTTATTTATGACATACCTATCGATTTCGATATCAGAGATGCCCGAACAACCTATGTACCCTCTATTGTCGTCAGCTTGCCTTATTTACTTACTGCGATGGAATTAAAAAGCACCCCAATATTTAAACAGCAAAAAAAACGGATAGATAATGTCTATCGGGTACAAGAAATACGGTGGCAAAAAGAACATATATTGACGGCGCGTAGTGATTATTTCACCTCAGTTGCGCCATATCACGTTTACGATACGGTGTTCGCTAACGGTTATCATTGGAATACGATTAGCGAAGACGGGCAATTTCATCCTGACCTGGCGTTGGTATCAACCCGCGCAGTTTTTGGCTTATGGGTTTTGTGGAATAGCCCTTATACCGATGCATTAATGCAGTTGACTCAGATGCAATATGATGAACAACGCGGATGGTATGAGGGGCGTTATGAAAATAATGGTGCATATAACAAGACAATTAGTCTGACGACAAACGCTATGGTATTGGAAACGCTGCTCTATAAAGCGGCGGGGAGTTTAATTAATAGCGACTCTACGGCGGGATATCTGGATGTGCGCATGAGTGATGTTTTTTCACGTCCACAATTATGCCTGCCGCAAGAAAGAGTCATCCGTCGACAGGCGGCATCGAAATGAACATTAATTGCCGGTGCAGGGCTTCCATTTTAAGTTTGGGATTTCTTTTACAACTTATCTCGTCGGTTGTTGTTGCTCAGTTGCCATCCACTTTAGATTTGTCCGGTCAGTGGCGAATACGGGATGGCAATCCGCCAGCTTCTGACGCCTGGCGTGACACCCTGGATGACAGCCAGTGGCAACATTTGAAAGTGCCCGCTAATTGGTACAGTGAGGGCGTCGATCATCAAGGCGTATTATGGTATCGCACCCGGTTTACATTACCGGTTTACATTACCGGTTTTAGATACCGATGATATGGTGACCTTGGTATTCGATGGCGTCGATTATCAAACGGATATTTGGCTCAACAGTCAACGAGCGGGGCAACATAAGGGGTATTTTCAGCGGTTCAGTATCGATATTACCGATATAGCCCGAATAGATAATGTGCTGGCTATGCGTGTAGATAGCCCTTACGAGACTCCGGGCAAAATTTGGTCATTTCGTAAGCAACTGATTAAGGGCGTGTTCAATCATCATGATACTCGGCCCGGTGGCGCGTGGTCGGATCACGGGCAAGATGCCAATTCGGGGGGTATTTGGGCTCCGGTGGCGTCACATATCAGCCGTGGCGCCGTTATAGACAATGTACTGGCCGTGCCTGACTGGTCACGGGGGCTTGCACATCCGATTCTAAAAGTGAGTTTGGATTATCGTGCTAACCACAACCGCTCCGTTGTTATGTTGCTACGTCTGATACCCGATAATTTTATCGGCCAATCTTATCAACTGGAGAAAAGCGTTTCATTGGTTGCCAGTCAGCGTAATGCACAAACTCTCACTGCTAATTTTCTGCTTGATAACCCCGCATTGTGGTGGCCGTCTGGTCATGGGAAACAAAATCTTTATCGGCTGGAGGTCAGTTTCTCAGACCGTTTAGGCATGATGGATGTGACTCATATTCGCACTGGCTTACGGCAAATTGCGATAGACCCCCAACAGCAAAGTTGGTCAATCAATGGCAAACGCCTATTCATCAGAGGGACGAACTATATTGGTAGCCCGTGGCTGGGAAGCCTGACACCGACAGATTATCGCCATGACTTGCTCATGATGCAGCAGGCGAACATCAACGCCATAAGAGTACATGCCCATGTGGCTGGGCGGGCGTTGTACGACCTGGCTGATGAGATGGGGATACTGCTCTGGCAAGATTTTCCACTGCAATGGGGATATGACGATTCAGCCTCTTTTGCCAGAGAGGCTGCCAGGCAGGCCGCAGATATGACACAGCAGTTTGGCAGCCATCCAGCGATTGTATTGTGGTCTGGGCACAATGAACCGCCCTGGGATGCCACATGGATGCAATATCGTTATTCAGACTGGCGGCCTGACACCAACCGGGCGTTAACCGCGAGCGTCGCGCAGGTGCTCAGTCAGGACCATAGCCGGATCACTCATGCTTACTCGTCCACTGCTGAACACTACTGGCAAGGGTGGTACTCAGGGCAGAAAAATGATCATCTTAAACCGGCAACCACCGCAATAATCAGCGAGTTTGGCGCACAAGCCTTACCTGACTTGGCAACGTTAAACACGATAATTCCGCACGCTGATCTGTGGCCAAAAACGGCGGATAAACAAGACGAAGGTTGGCGTATCTGGGCATACCATAATTTTCAACCTCATGAGACATTTGAATTAGCTAAAGTGACTCGCGGGCCAAATATCAATACGTTTATCAAGAACAGCCAACAGTATCAGGCAAGTTTAATCCAACTCGCCGCAGAGAGTTATCGACGCCAACGCTATCAACCCGTTGCTGCATTATTTCACTTTATGTTTACTGAAAACTGGCCGTCAATTAACTGGGGCGTGGTGGACTATCTCCGCCATCCTAAGCCGGGTTATTTTGCTTTGCAGCGAGCTTATCAGCCCGTTTTACCCTCTATAGATCCGAAAACAGAAAGTTGGGTGCAGGGGCAGAGAGGGCGTATTGATTTATGGGCCATTAACGATCACTGGTTCAACTATCAAAAGGCATCATTACATTGGAAAATATTGCAAAGTGGCATGATTTTATCTAAAGGATCGCAGGACATAAAATTAATGGCGGATAGCGGTCAAAAGGTGATTGAATTGCAAGTTATACCTCGTAGCGTTCAACCAATGAATGTAATGAGTGACATTATTAACGAACGGGGTGAGATATTAGGCCATAATGAATTACAAATTCATATTCAACCCTAACTAATACTGCTTATTATTAGCAGAGAATGCTTAAGTTAGATTTGATTGTGGCCAATACTATCTTAAATTACAGAGTGATCCTATGCTTTAGCCAATAGTGATTATAAGGGTATAGATATTATATGAATCCTTCTCCATTCAATGCCCATACGCAGCAATTGTCCTCATCTTGGTTTCCATTTAAGTTACAAAAAAGTATTTTGCTGCCACTGGTTGTTTTCATTATTGGGCTGGTTATTTCAAGTGCGGGAGCATGGTGGCTTTATAACGAAATTAAAGCCAATGCAGAAATCGATTTTCAACGTAATGTTGACCGAGTCTCTGGAGAAGTTGCTCAGCGTTTCAATCTTCCTGTCTATGGGCTGAATGGCATAAAAGGGGCTTATGCGGCTGACGGTGCTTTAACCCGTGGACAATTTCATGCTTATGTCGCCTCGCGTAATTTATCGGTTGAGTTTCCTGGTGTGAGGGGATTTGGTTTTATTCAGCGGGTGCAACGCAACCAGTTAAATACCTTTATGGCTGAGACCCAAGCAGATGGCGCACCGAAATTTGCGCTGCGTCAGCTACAGGATAGACAACATGAC
>NZ_JAZGQA010000121.1:0-14327 GCF_048593855.1 Yersinia sp. 2542 StPb PI | reverse complement strand
GTAACAAATATTCGAAAATTAATAAATCATNAGGATATTTCGCTGGGTGATTGCTTACCATCAGAAATTCAGTTAGCAGAGCGTTTTGGCGCATCACGAATGACAGTCAGAAAAGCACTGGATGTCTTAATTCAAGATGGTTTACTGGAACGGCAACAAGGGCGAGGGACATTTATTATCGGGAAAGATCTTAAACATGATAATAATCATCTGAATAGTTTCACCGAACAGATGAAAATGCTCGGCAAGACACCACATACTGAAGTTTCTGAGTTCAAAATTATTAGGGCATCGCAAGACATTGCCAGCCAGTTAAACATCAATCAAGACGATAAAATATATTATATCAAACGATTACGTTATGCTGACAAACAGATTATTCAGATAGAAGAGAGCTATCTGCCGGTCTCTCTGATGCCGGATTTAACTTACCATCATCTTGAATCATCTAAATATGATTTTATTGAAAAACACGCTAATTATCAGATTGAAGGTTGCCGGCAGACATTTTTACCTATTGTCGCCAGTCAGGAGTTTGCCCTGCAACTCCATTGCGATCCACGTACCCTGCTGCTGCAATTACTCGCCGTATCCAATGGAACTGACGGAGTCGTGGTAGATTTTTCGGTGATAACCTTTAATCCGGTTGATTATAAAGTCAGTTACTATCTCAAACGCCATCCGCTAGATTAAAGGGTTGATTAGTGCATTAATCCTTTTTATCAGTAGATTAATGCACCAGAAGAAATATCAATAAGCCTAGCCCGGTAATAAACTACCCAAACCAATAAACAGCCCGGCGATTGTGGCACTCATCAGATTAGATAATGTTGCCGCCAGCAGTGCACGGAATCCTAAGCGCGCAATTTCAGATGATCTTTCGGGTGCAACAGCACTGAAAGCGCCCACCACGACAGCAATTGAGCCAAAGTTGGCAAAACCACACAACGCAAAAGAGATAACTGCAATCGTTTTTACATCTAATGTCGCTATGGTTTCTTTCAGATAAGGAGAGAAACTTAAATAGGCTACGAACTCATTAATGGCTAATTTCTGGCCGATAAAACCACCCGCCAGTGAAGCATGTTCCCAGGATACGCCCATAATATAAGCCAGAGGCGAGAACACATAACCAAGAATACTTTCCAGACTGAGCTGTTCGAAACCAAAGATGCCACCAATACCACCAATAATGCCGTTAATTAACGCAATCAATGCAACAAACGCCATCACGACGGTGGCAACCCCGACCGCAATTTTCAATCCCAGCATCGCGCCACTGGCTGCCGCTTCAATAATACTGGCAGGGCGTTTGTCACTGAATGTCATCTCGTTGAATTCAACTTTTGACTCTTCTGTCGCCGGGCTGATAATACGCGCAAATAATATCCCGCCAGGGATAGCCATTAACGAAGCAGCCAATAAATATTCAATCGGGACCCCAAGCCCGGCATAGCCCACCAACATAGAACCTGCAATGGACGCCATACCGCTACAGATGACGGTAAACAGTTCATTGCTGTTCATCTTATTAATAAAGGGTTTAACCACCGCTGGGATCTCATTCTGACCAAGGAAGATAGTGGTGACAGCGGCAAATGACTCTACTTTACTGATACCGAGTAACTTTTGAAATATAGAACCGAGAATATTAATTAGCCATCCCATAATGCCGAGATAATAAAGAATAGAAATTAATGAAGTGATGAAAATAATGGCCGGCAAGACATGAAAAGCAAAAACAAAACCGGCGCCATCAAATAACTCATTCATTTTTGGGCTAACTAAACCACCAAAAATAAATGCGCTACCTGCGTCACTATATGAAATAACCCTATTCACTGTATTAGCAATCGAAGAGATAAACCACTTTCCAGCAGGAACATAGAGCATGACTGCACCCAATGTTATTTGCAATAATAATGCAGCCCCAACGGTCCGTAATCTTATCTTTCTTTTATTTACTGAAAAAACATAGGCGATAAACAATAAAATGCACATCCCCGCCAAACTACGCAATAAATCCATAAATCCCCCGAAGTACCTCGAAGTTCCTATATAGATAGCTCATGCTCGAAAAGGTGCCCCTCGGACAACAAATGTGTCAGGGCACCTCAAAGATATGAGCAAGTATTTTGTAATAAGGACAATATTTAAAGCGTGTTACCGTTCTTTATTAAATAATGCTCTGATAGGAGCAGGCAATTTTGGCAGCTAACTGCGCATTATTAAATACCAACTGTATGTTAGCGTTTAAACTGTCACCACCGGTTAATTCAGCTACTCTGGCCAACAGGAATGGCGTACTTTCTTTACCAATAACCCCCTGTTCTTCTGATTCTTTTACTGCCTGATTAATGGCAGCGTTGATAATCTCTTCGGGTAAAGCATATTGTGGTGGGATGGGGTTGGCAACAACCATTCCTCCACGCAAGCCGATACTCCATTTGGCATTCATTGCTGCCGCAATTTGCTCAGCACTGTCTAAAGTAATACTGACCTCAAACGGGCTGGTCCGACAGAAAAAAGCGGGCAGTGACCGAGTCTGATAACCAATAACTGGCACCCCATTAGTTTCCAGATATTCCATGGTTAGACCTAAGTCCAAAATAGATTTAGCGCCGGCGCAAACCACCGTGACATTAGTTTTCGCCAACTCCTGTAAATCGGCGGAAATATCAAATGTGGTGGCAGCACCACGGTGTACACCACCAATACCGCCGGTCGCAAAAACCTTAATCTTCGCCATTTGTGCAATAATCATGGTGGAAGCCACGGTTGTGGCACCATGTTGTCCATTTGCTATCACAAAAGGCAAATCACGGCGGCTGACTTTCATAATGCTATGGCCTTCCTTGCCCAGCAATTCTATTTCGTCACGGGATAGGCCCGCTTTCATTCGGCCGTTTATAACGGCAATAGTGGCAGGCACTGCGCCATTCTCACGAATTTTCTGCTCTACCAGTAACGCTGTTTCTACATTTTGTGGGTAAGGCATCCCATGAGAAATAATGGTAGATTCTAATGCGACGACGGCTTTATTTTGCGCCAAAGCCTGTGCAACCTCTGGTGATATATCTAAATAAGATTGTGCCATTGCGTTATTTGTCATGGTTGTAATTCCAATAGTTTTTTAACACTGCCATTTGACAGATTGGGGTTATTAGTTAGTTCCGAAGAGAGCGTTAATGCTGAGCACCCTTGAGCAAAACGGATACTCTCAGCAAATTCCATGTCATCCAGCCAGCAACTTGCTAAACCAGACATCATCGCGTCTCCGGCCCCGGTAACATTCACAATGTTGATATTCAGTGGCAATGACCAGCCAACCTGGCCATCAATTTCACTGAAATAAACCCCCTCTTTTCCCATACTTAATGCCAGGCGCTGGACGCCTTGTTGGTGAAACCAGTGCGCCACCACCGGAATATCATCGTGGCTGTTAATTTTCATGCCACTGAGTATCTCTGCTTCCAGACGATTAGGTTTCAGCGTGTGAATATGGGATAACCAGTTTTTAATTCTGGGTGCTTTGAATGCTGAAACCGTATCGACGAATACAGGAACATTACCGGCATTGGTAAATATCCATGAGAGGGCTTCTTCGGTTAAATTACAGTCGACGACTAATATTCCCGCGTGTTGAATTATCTCTTTGGTGGTTGCTAATAATGACGGCGTTAGTTTTTCTAATATGCGCATATCATTAATCGCCACCAACATTTCGCCACCATCATCGAGTAACGAAACATAAGTAGAGGTATTTTCACCGTGCAAACTGTGGCAATTACTGACATTGACACCGGCGCGTTTAGCCTCATCAATCAGGGTCGCACCATAAAAATCATCACCCACCACCGAGATGAGATGGCACTCTTTGCCTAATAGCGCAATATTTTCAGCAATATTTCGCCCAACACCGCCTGGGGTGCATTTTATTTTCCCTGGGTTGGAATCTTCATAAATGAGCTTACTGGCTGCATAACCACAAACATCCATATTTACCGAGCCAACCACCACCACATAACTGTGCTCAGATAATATATATCCCTTTCCTTTGATATAACCTTTTTGCATTAAATTCATAATGTGACCCGCCACCCCCGAGCGACTAATGCCTAGAATATCGGCAATTTCTTGCTGGGGGATCAATGGATCTCGTCTCAGAAGCTGCAATATTTGTTTTTCTCGGCTGGTCATAATGGACACTTGTTTGTTTTTAAACATGTGCTTGTTTTATTATTTTGACTAAATAGAGTAAAGCGTATTTTATTACTCTATTTCAAAGTTGAGAGAACGATCGTAAGCGTGTTTTCAAGCAGTTACAGCACATTTTCTGTGAGGTAACTCAAGTTCTTCCGATAGGAAAATAAGTTTTAAATAGTAATATTCTTACAGGAAGGATATTCCACTAAAAATAAAGATAGATAATCAAGAGGATAACAATACACACAGAAGCAACCCAACAAGTGTTTGGTTGCCTATTTTTGGGGAGGTAAATTGATGAATAGCCATAAACGCGTTACATCGAATAATGATCTATTTCACACTTAAAGGCAGATGCTTCACAGGGAGGTTAACCAGAGAAAAAAATAAAACGACAGCAGCAGCAGCCAAATGTCGTTTTACTGTATATGTTCTGTCTGGTGTAAATTAGCTACGCACTAAATCGTCGCCATAGCCAACCCACTTATAGGTTGTCAATGCATCCAACCCCATCGGGCCACGGGCATGAAGTTTTTGCGTACTTACTGCCACTTCAGCGCCTAAACCAAACTGGCCGCCATCGGTGAAACGGGTGCTGGCATTGACATAAACTGCCGATGAATCCACCGCACGGACAAAATGTTCCGCGCTACTGAGTGAGCGGGTCAGAATAGCATCAGAATGGCTGGTGCCATGCTCGCGAATATGGTCAATAGCAGCATTGATATTAGCCACAATCTCCACATTCAAATCCAGAGATAACCATTCATCGTCATAATCAGCAGCTTCAACAGCCACTACCTTGGCCTTACCTTCGGTCAGATACGGCAGCGCCTGCGGGCTGGCATGCAGTGTCACGCCAAAGGCATGCATTCGGGTACTGAGTACAGGCAGGAAGCGCTCTGCAATGGCTTGATGAACCAGCAAGGTTTCCAATGAGTTACACGCACTTGGCCGCTGAACTTTGGCGTTTTCAATCACTAATAACGCTTTCTCAAAATCAGCACTTTCATCCACAAAGGTATGGCAAACCCCAATCCCACCGGTAATCACCGGAATGGTTGATTGCTCACGGCACAGTTTATGTAAACCAGCCCCCCCCCGTGGAATCAACATATCGACATAGCGATCCATACGCAGTAACTGATTTACCAATTCCCGATCAGGGCTTTCAATCGCCTGCACTGCCGCCGCGGGTAAGCCGCACTGTTCCAGTGCCTGCTGGATAACCTTCACGGTTGCCTGATTAGTGTGATGAGTCTCTTTGCCACCCCGCAAAATCACGGCATTGCCGGTTTTCAAGCAGAGGCTGGCGACATCGATCGTAACGTTAGGACGCGCTTCATAAATGACACCAATCACCCCCAGAGGCACACGGCGGCGTTCCAGCTTTAAGCCACTGTCGAGTAGGCTGCCATCAATAACGCGGCCCACAGGGTCATTCAGGCGGCATACCTGACGCACATCATTAGCAATAGCCGCTAAGCGTGCCGGGGTCAATAACAGCCGATCGAGCAGCGCCTCACTCATGCCCGTGTCACGTGCAGCCTGCATATCTTGCTCGTTGGCATGCAAAATAGCCTGACTTTCAGATTCCAACAGGTTAGCTATTACTGCCAGCACCTGATTTTTCTCTGCCGTGCTCAACATTGCCAACTGCCAGGAAGCCTGTTTGGCGGCTTTCCCCATCTGTTCCAGCATGCTCATGCTCGCTCCTTAGCTGACAATCATATCGTCACGATGAACCGCCACCGGGCCATATTCGTACCCGAGGATTTCACTGATTTGTTGCGAGTGATGCCCCGCTAACATGCGCAGCGCATCGCTGTTATAGCGTGATACACCGTGGGCCAAATCCCGCCCGCCAAGATTGCGGATCCGGATCACTTCACCACGGGAGAAATCCCCTTGAACACTGCGAATACCTTTGGGCAGCAGCGAACTGCCGCGCTCCATAATAGCGGCTACAGCCCCATCATCGACCGTAATTTCACCGGCTGGCGGTGCACCAAAAATCCAGCGTTTACGGTTTTCCAACGGGGTTTCCAGTGCATGGAAGCGGGTACCAACCGGCGTGCCATCAATCACATTCGCAATAACACCGGACTGACTGCCCGCGGCAATAATCACGTCAATACCGGCGCGGCAGGCAACATCTGCTGCTTGCAGTTTAGTGGCCATACCACCAGTGCCAAGGCCTGAGACACTATCGCCAGCAACTCCGCGCAAAGCATCATCGATACCATGCACTTCGCGAATAAGCTCAGCTTCAGGATTGTTACGCGGATCAGCCGTGTATAACCCCGCCTGATCGGTCAGTAACAGTAGCTTATCGGCACCGGCAAGAATGGCCGCCAGTGCCGAGAGATTATCGTTATCGCCTACTTTGATTTCAGCGGTGGCGACAGCATCATTCTCATTGATTACCGGCACGATGCGGTTATCCAGCAAGGCATTCATGGTGTCACGGGCATTGAGAAAACGCTCTCTGTCTTCCAAATCAGCACGGGTCAGTAACATCTGACCGATATGGATGCCATAGATGGAAAACAGTTGTTCCCAGAGCTGGATTAGCCGGCTTTGCCCGACTGCGGCTAACAGTTGCTTTGAGGCAATAGTGGCAGGCAATTCTGGATAACCCAAGTGTTCACGCCCGGCCGCAATCGCCCCGGAGGTGACAATAACAATACGATGACCTTTTGCGTGTTGCTGGGCACATTGGCGCACCAGTTCAACAATATGGGCACGGTTAAGACGACGGGAACCGCCGGTCAGAACACTCGTCCCCAATTTCACAACCAATGTCTGGCTGCCACTCATAATTTTTCTGCCATTGGGATGAATAAAAGAAACAATATATACCCAAAGTAATTGGAGTTGCAGTATGGCTGCCAGCGAACTCATCCCGATGAGCTTATTCATGTAAGAACAAATGTGACTCGGGTGAATGAACCTAGCTAACAACCCTGCGGCTCTAAGTACGAAGGGGATGGGTCTTTGTAGCAGGCGGGAGGCATAATGCCAACAGTCAGAATGAGAAATTCCCCCTTTTATTGTGCTAAAGGGGGAATATTCTATTTAATTAGGCATTAACAAACAGACTTCTAAGCGGACAGCTTAATCGGCTGATCGCTAAAATGCTGCGCTGGCTCCAATCTCATTTCAATTGAAGTCAACATCTCAGCAAGGCGTTTATGGAAACCACGCAGCGTGGTCTCCAGTTTCTCTTGTATTTCAGCATCTTTAATCTTTTCCGCTTTCCAACTGCCTTCTTTATTAAACAGGCCGAACTGGTAAACGTAGGTAAAATGGTCTTCTGCCGGTTCCAACTCTATCCACCAGCCCCAAAACTCACGTTTCTCGGGGGCAAGCTTCACATTGACGCAAACAGCTAAACAGTCAAAGAAAAAATGGTCACTCTGGCACTGCCCTTCACGCAGATATGGTCCTAAAGCGGCAAAACGTTTCATAAGCTTACTTTTAGGATGAGCACTGGTCGACGTCATTCTTAAATCTCCTTATATAGACGATCCTTTTTAGCAAACTGTTAAAAATTAGCAACTCATTAACGCATTTTATCTTCTAACCACTCACTGGCTTGCAATAATGCACGGTGGAAATTGTCGTACAGCGGCGTTGATGATATAGGTAATAGCTTGCCATCCGCCGAGGAAGAACAGATTAACTTCGCCTCTTCTTTTGGGCTGAAGGGATCATTTTCCCAGTAGCCCGCCAACATAGGTGTTTGGCAACGCCGCCCCAGCAACCCCTGTGTTTTCAGCGAATAGCGGTTCATTTCTGTTCTAAGCGTTTCATCTGCCGCATCAGCCATTCCCAATCGGCTGGCCATAACATCCATATACATATCTGGCACCTGGCGCTGGCTGTCAGCGTTACACAGAAGATGATGCACAATCGGCCCAAGGCATGCCACAGCACGCACCCGCTGTGGCTCTAAATACCCCAGGCGCACCGCTACGTTGGCACCGAAACGGAAACCGAAAACACTGACTCGCTGATGATCAACCCAAGGGATATCCGGCAATGCCTGCAAGACTTGCTGATGCAGATAACTGGTGTCCTGCGTTAACTTCCAACGCGACGAAGCCCCCACCGATGGCATGTCCACCGTCAACATGGCTATCCCTTTCGGGGCCAGATAGTCACGGAACAGGCGATGATAGTCACTTTGCAATGTATCCAACCCACCGCACATCAATACCGTTGGGAATGGCGCACTGCCAACAGTCGGCATATGCAGGAACCCCGCCAGCGTACCGCCATCTGAAATCGCGAAATTAAGCTCTTTCAGGTTATACGGCAGGTGCTCAGCGGCGGCTTCATAGGCGCGGTTTGATAACACCTCGACTTGCTCGGCCAGCTCATCACCTTTCAGATGTGGGTAACCCGCAATGCTGTATAAATTGGCCGCATTTAACCAGTATTGACCCGCATTCATCGGGTCGGCCTCTTCCATGGCTTTTTGCTGCCACAGCATCCCCTGATGGGCCCACTCATAAATCCAGTTACCATTGCGATAGCCCACCACGGTATCTAGCAATTCGTTATCGCTGTGTTCTGCCTTTGAACAGGCAATGCGTGACAACACTTCTTCTATTTCAAGAGGATCAACACCGCGCCAGGTCCATATCAAACGGTTGATCATCCGATACCAATGGCTGGTGGTATCACCGTCCAAGGCAGAATGTACCGTCATAGGATGGTTGCAGTGAGCATGCCGCACGAGAGTTGAGGTTTCAGGATGTTTGAACTTTGGTTTAAACAGAATTTCAGAGAGGTTGGCTTGTGCCATGGTAACGATAGCCTCCATAAGCCGTGATTCAGGCCCGATAAGGGCTGGTCAGATGGAGTCAAGTGTACTCATACTGCGGAGAAAATGAAACGCCCGGAGCTGACCAGGCGTTTAAAGCCAACTAAATTACTTACCGCTTAAAGGAGCAACAAAGGTTACAGCCATATCCCACGGCTGCTCAATCCAGGTGCCCTGAGGGATATCAACCACATAGTCATCAACTAATGGGCGACCAGCAGGTTTGGCGAAAATAGTAACAAAGTGTGCTTTCGGATACATCTCACGGATAGCTTTCGCAGTACCGCCGGTATCAACCAAATCATCAATCACAATAAAGCCTTCGCCGTCACCTTCAGCACGTTTCAGGACTTTAAGCTCGCCTTGGTTATCATGGTTATAGCTGGCGATGCAAACGGTGTCGACATAACGAATACCCAGCTCACGCGCCAGAATACCCGCTGGCACCAAACCACCACGGCTTACCGCAATAATCCCTTTCCATTGATCGGCTGGCAGTAAACGCTGTGCCAGCTTGCGGGCGTGAATTTGCAACATATCCCAGGTAACGACGTATTTTTCGCTCATAAAGTGTAATCCCAGCCAGTAAAGGAGTGGCTTGCCATGTATCAGAAGGGGAAAAAAGGTTGCGCGAGATTATAGTGAGCCAGCCGAATAAAAACCAGCAATTATCAGGTTAATTAATCGGGTCTAATGCGGTAATTGTGCGGCGAAACGCGCGTAATGCCGATGAAAGTGATATTCTCAAACCATCTCGCCATTCCGATGGCGGTTTGTCACTACCCTTAAAATCTTTAGTCATCAACCCGATAGCATCTCTGACATCTTCATCCTGAGGTTGCCGATATGAGCATGCTGTTACAGGAGACTTACAGTGTCTGAACTGTCTCAACTTTCGCCTCAGCCGTTGTGGGATATTTTCGCAAAAATCTGCTCAATCCCCCATCCGTCTTACCATGAAGAAGCACTGGCGCAGCACATTATGACGTGGGCCAAAGAAAAAGGTCTGCACGCTGAGCGTGACAAGGTCGGTAATATCTTGCTGCGTAAGCCTGCTACCAAAGGGATGGAGAACCGTAAGCCAGTTGCGCTGCAAGCCCATCTGGATATGGTGCCGCAGAAGAATAATGATACGGTACATGACTTTACCAAAGATCCTATCCAACCATATATCGACGGTGAATGGGTTAAAGCCCGTGGCACCACATTGGGTGCGGATAACGGCATTGGTATGGCTTCTGCGCTGGCCGTATTGTCTGATGACAGCGTTGAACATGGCCCACTGGAAGTGTTACTGACCATGACCGAAGAAGCCGGTATGGATGGTGCCTTCGGCCTGCAACCTAATTGGTTGAAAGCCGATATTCTGATTAATACCGATTCTGAACAGGAAGGTGAAATCTATATGGGTTGCGCTGGTGGTATTGATTTTATCACCACTCTGGCCCTGAAGCGCGAAGCCGTTCCTGCTGGGTTCCAAACCCTGAAACTGACCTTAAAAGGCCTTAAAGGTGGTCACTCCGGTGCGGATATCCATTTAGGTTTAGGCAATGCCAACAAGCTGCTGGCCCGCTTCCTGTTTGAACATGCAAAAGATCTGGATCTGCGCGTATTGGATCTTAATGGCGGTACATTGCGTAATGCTATCCCGCGTGAGGGTTCGGTTTTCCTGGCGGTTAGTGCAGATAAAGTCGATCAATTGAAAAGCCTTAGTCAGGCGTATCTGGCAACGTTGAAAAACGAGCTGGCGGCGGTGGAAAAAAATCTGGCACTCCTGCTCGAACCGGTATCCACTGAGACAAAAGCGCTGACTAAAGACACACAACAGCGTTTAGTGGCACTGCTGAATGCCACACCAAACGGTGTAATTCGCATGAGCGATGCCGTTAAAGGCGTGGTTGAGACCTCACTGAATGTCGGTGTGGTTACCATGAATGAGAACGAAGCAGAAATCATCTGTCTGGTTCGCTCCCTGATCGACAGCGGCAAAGATTACGTGGTGAGCATGCTGACGGCAATTGGTCAGTTGGCTGGTGCACAAACGCTACCGAAAGGCGGTTACCCTGGCTGGCAGCCGGACCCAACCTCTCCTGTCATGGCATTGGTGCGGGAAACCTACCAACAACTGTTCAACAAAACGCCGAACATTATGGTTATCCACGCAGGTCTGGAGTGTGGTTTATTCAAAAAACCTTACCCGGATATGGATATGGTGTCGATTGGGCCAACCATGACCGGCCCACATTCACCGGATGAACAAGTTCATATCGAAAGCGTTGGTCAATATTGGCAGTTACTGACCGCCCTGCTAAAAGCCATTCCAGAACGGGCATAAACAAATCTGATTGATCTTTATATGATAACGGCGGTGCTTCGACCCGCCGTTTTTTATTGCATATACTATTCCCAACTAAGCAATAATTGCCGCTCAAGTTGTGGATCCAGTAAAGTGACATGTAGCCCTACCAAGCGAACTCCCCGCCCGGCTCGCCGTTCATTCCATGCAGTGCGCGCCACTTGTAGCAGATCAGTCTTATTCAGTTCCGGCCAGACATGCTCCTGCGTAGTTTGTTGAAAATCATGAAATTTCAATTTAATACCCTGACGCGCAATATGCAGATCCGGCCTCACTTTGCGTAATCGAGTTTCCAGCTCAATATAAAGCTGTTCAATCAATGCCTCACAACTTTCCCAGTCATGAATATCTTCCGCCAGCGTTCTTTCAACACCGACCGATTTACGCAATCTGTCTGGGGATATTTCACGCTCATCAATACCGTGGCTACGCTCCCACAACACATGACCGAATTTGCCAAAACGCTTTAATAGCTCAGCCTGCGGATAATTTTGTACCTCGCCGCAAGTAACCAACCCGAGTTCTTGTAAACGTTTAGCGGTCACTTTCCCCACGCCAGGGATCTTACTCAGCGGCAAATCATGCAGGAAAGGCTGAATCTGATTAGGTGTGATGACATATTGACCATTTGGTTTGTTCAGATCTGACGCAATTTTGGCCAGAAACTTTATCGGGGCAATACCGGCGGAAGCGGTCAGGCTCAGTTCATCAGAAATGGCTTGACGGATTTCCTGAGCAATTAAAGTGGCAGAACCACTGCATGCGGAGCAATCAGAAACATCCAGATAGGCCTCATCCAGCGAGAGCGGCTCAATCAGCGGGGTATAGCGAGCGAAAATTTCACGGATATGCAGCGACGCCTCTTTATAAGCCGCCATTCTGCCAGGAATAACTTTAAGCTGTGGGCAGAGTTTAAGTGCCATCGCCGTTGGCATAGCACTACGAACACCATAACGTCTGGCAGGATAATTGGCCGTACTGATCACTCCACGCCGATCGCGGCTGCCGCCAATCGCGATGGGAATATCACGCAAACTGGGATCGTCGCGCATTTCCACTGCCGCGAAGAAACAATCCATATCGACATGAATAATCTTACGCATGTTATCTTTCTCCAACCAAACCACTGTATAAGTATACAGTTAAATCGGAAAAATTCAAGATTATCCTAATCCTCAACCCGCCTCAGATTGCTTATCGCAGGCTAGCCTGCTATCTGTTTACTCAGCCCTCTCATATATATCAGCAAGTCCCGCCGATAAAGCTGGCTAGACCGCCTAAATCCACATTACCTCTCGAAAGAATCACACCACCCGTTTGCCGCGCAGATCTAACTGATCACCAAACGCAACGGCTGCCTTCAGGCAACCGCTGGGTTCAACCACAATCTTCATTTAGTGGTCGCTAAAAATAGAACTCTTCAATGACTTATCTTGCTGATGCCGTTCTAACGCCAGTTCAATCAGTGTTGTGATCAACTCTGTAGAGCCGACACCCGTGGCGCGCCAGAGTTTGGGGTACATACTGATATTAGTGAAACCAGGTAGTGTATTGATTTCATTTATAATAACGGTATTTTCTGGTGTTAAAAAGACATCTACCCGTGCCAGACCACGGCATTCAAGCGTACGAAACGCGGCTAATGCTACTGCGCGAATATTGTCGCTGGCTGCACTGTCTATCACTGCAGGGATAACCACCTGAGCACCGGTTTCATTAATATACTTGGTATCGTAGGAGTAAAATTCATCACTGACGATCACTTCACCACACAGGCTAGCTCGAGGGTTATCATTACCCAGTACCGCACATTCAATCTCGCGCCCAACAATAGCTGATTCAACTAATACCTTATGGTCAAAATCAAACGCGAGCGTAACAGCCTGCTGGTATTCAGCCGCATTGCGTACTTTACTCACCCCAACCGAGGAGCCTTGATTTGCCGGTTTGATAAATAAAGGTAAGCCAAGTTTTGCCGTTATCTGCTCAAAACTGTAATTATCTTTATTTGTCCGTGTCAGCGTAATAAAGGGGGCAATATTCAACCCGGCATCACGCAGTAACCGCTTGGTGAGATCTTTATCCATGCTGACCGCAGATCCCAGCACGCTGGATCCAACGAAGGGGATATTGGCCATGCGCAGCAAGCCTTGCAAAGAACCATCTTCGCCTAATGTACCGTGTACTATCGGGAAAATAACATCCAGTTGCGCCAATGCTGTGGCATTATCCGCCGCAATCAGTTGCTGGCGCTCTTGACCGGGAATCAACGCTACATTTCTGTTTGAGTGATTCAGGGAAATCAGCGCTGGATTCTCTGCATTTAACAAATAGCTGGATGCATCGTTAACATGCCATTTCCCCTGTTTATCAATACCCAGTAGCGTGACATCAAACTTTTCCTTATCAATCGCCTCTACGATGTTTTTGGCCGACTGCAACGACACTTCATGCTCAGCCGATTTACCACCAAAAATCACACCAACCCGCAATTTCGACACACAGTATTCCTTCTTAAAATCTGGCACTTAAAGGTGCAACAACCCAGTGAAATCTCACCTCACACTAATACAATCTTTGTCTGCTTAACTAATGGTTTTTAAGATTTATACAGAATTTTCTCACTCCGCGACAGGTAATAAACATCATCAATATCAGTATGTAATTCTATCATTGATGAATACTCCCCTATTTATTCATATCAAGATAACCACCGCGAGAAGTCATAATTATCCTAATCAAAACACCAACTAATTACGTATATAACAGAATTGAATACTGTTATTGGTTTTTTTTAGCATTTTGTCATTTATTTTTAATAAAAAACCTTTAAATTCGATAAAGTCGAAAAATGTTAGTTATATGATTAACCTTCAACTCATAAAATTCATTATTAGATAATGAATGGAAACTATATATTATGCGAAATTATAT
>NZ_JAZGQA010000120.1:0-14329 GCF_048593855.1 Yersinia sp. 2542 StPb PI | reverse complement strand
ATAAAAAATGAGCTTCCATAGCTAAAAGCTCATTTCCTATAGGTTAGAAACAATATACCACTTAAAATTTGGCTTAAGTTGTAGTTCTGGTGGTGATATTACCTCAAGTAACTATCTATGGCAGTACTGGTAACACAGCCTTATTTATACCGTTGGTATCTCACTCTTATCCATTCGCACCAACATAATCCCTGCACGTAATCCAAGGGCTACCTGAGGGTTTGGAAACAAGATCCACTCATCTTCATGTTTAACACGGTAATACTCACCGGATTGCTCCGCCAACAGTGTACCTTGGTTAAAACGAGTAAAATTAACCGTATCATTGTCAACCCACAGTTTAAAATCAGGATGTTGTTTTAGCAGTGATTTCACCACGCGATAAAACACCATTCCTCCTGAGGGTTGTACAGGCAATGGTTCCCCACTAACTAATGAACGCAATCCACCGGCTATATGAGTAAATTCAGCCAGCTGATTTGCACCAAATGGTAGCGCTTTTCCCAACTCAAGCGTACAACTTGCGGCCAGGCAGTGCTCACTACTAAAATGAGCAAAAGTCCCCCCTGCCGAGGTATGCATCACTAATGCATCCAGTTGAATATCTTGTAACCACCGTAGCATTACTGCGCTATACGGTGTTGTTTGATAAGGCAACAATCCAAATCGAGTATGATGAGATTCGCGAATTGCCGTGTGTAAATCGTAATGCTGTCGCGTCAGTTGGCTCTCTGCTCGGAAAAACGCCGACACAGCTTGCTCAATAATTTCAACCCGTCGGGTTTCATTACTTGGCGGATAACGCCGGTGCCGCCCGCCAAACATACGGTTGATATCTGCTGAGAGGAAACGTTTGCCGGCGCTTATCGCCGCTGGATTGCCAAATATGACTAACAAACGGACGGCCAGCGTTAATTCACCCGCTAACAAATCTGACACCAATTGATTCAAAATCTCAATCGGGGCCGTTTCATTTCCGTGGATACCGGCAGATAACACCACTGACTGGGTGTAATTGCCAGAAGGTGTCAACATCAATATCCCTTCATCGAGCCATTGCCACTCGATACTCTGCGTCGCGCCACGGGTCGGTTCTGGCGGATGGCCCGAGAGTGTTATCGCCAGGAAATCTAGCATCATCGTTCCTTCTAATTCTGCTGGAACGGATAAACCGAGCCAATATTAAGTATCCGTGTCAATTCATCCAATGCCTGCCGCCCTTCTTGTAATAACTGCGGATCAGCCAAGTCTTTAAATTGCAAATGATCACGATAATGTTGGTCGACCCAATTATTCAGCGTCACAAACAGCGCCGGTGTCATCATTACTCGACTATTAACAGCTTGTAACTCTGTATCGGTCAAGGCAACACGCAAGCGTAAGCAAGCAGGGCCGCCCCCATTACGCATGCTCTCGCGTAAATCGAATACTTTGACACTGTCAATCGGACCACCGCTATTGATCAATTCCGACAGATATCGCCACACGAACGGGTTTTCTTGTGCCTCCTGCGGAATAACCAACAACATTTTACCATCCGGTTTACTTAATAACTGGCTGTTAAACAGATAGCTTGATACTGCATCAGCAACCGACACCTGCGCGTCAGGGACCTCTATACTGATCAACTGTTGTTCAATGCTACCCATTTTACGGCGAATCTCATCCATAGCTTGAATGCCAGGGACGAATGCATGCTGATGATGGAATAACACATTCTGATTGCTGACAGCGATGACATCATTGTGAAAAACCCCTTGGTCGATCACTGCGGGGTTCTGTTGCACAAAAACAGTTCGGTCTGGTGCCAGTTGATGCAGTCGAGCCACTGCTTCGCTGGCCTCTCGCGTTTGGCGAGCAGGGTATCGGCTAGGGTTTACTCCGTTTTCTAGTGCGTTGCGGCCATAAACAAAGACCTGAACCGCTGGCAAGCCGTATTCTCCCCCCAGACGATTATGATTAGCCGCACCTTCATCACCAAACAATTCCACAGCAGGTAGTGCATCGTGATGAACAAAGTGACGATGGTTATTAAACACCCCTTTGAGTAAAGCCGACGTGGTTTCAGCCTCAATTGCACGGTGAAATTTATTATTTAAATTGGCCACAGTAAAATGAACTCGCCCATCCGCGCTATCCGCAGCAGGTGATACCGTCGCCGCATTCGCCGTCCACATTGATGATGCGGAACTTACCGCAGATAATAGACGTGGGGATTTACGTGCCACTTCACTCAATACTTGTTCATCTGAACCACTAAAGCCCAACTGACGCAAAACGCCTATGGCTGGTCGCTCCTGTGGTGGCAAAATACCTTGTTTATAACCTAAATCGGCTAATGCTTTCATTTTCAGCAACCCCTGCCGCGCAGCCAGACGAGGGTTGGAAATACTGTTTTGATGCGCAGTAGAGGCTTCATTACCAAATGACAATCCAGCATAGTGATGTGTCAGCCCAACCAATCCATCAAAATTAACCTCATATCCTGCCATCGTATTCTCCATTCATGGTTCAATGGCTATCGGGCAAATCGAAAGAGATACCCGGTGACAATGTTGCTGGTAGCGTCAAACTTTCGCTTTCGAGTGATGCCATTGGCCAGGCACAATAGTCGGCCGCATAGAAGGCACTTGGTCGATGATTACCTGATGCCCCAATCCCGCCAAAGGGTGCAGCACTTGATGCGCCGGTCAAGGGTTTGTTCCAGTTAACAATACCGGCTCGGGCTTCCAATAACAGTTGTTCAAATTGTTGCCGGTCCTCAGAAACCAGACCTATCGCCAAACCGAACCTGGTTTGATTAGCAATGTGTAATGCTTGCGTAAAATCGCCATAGCGAATAACGCTGACCAGTGGGCCGAAATACTCTTCGTCAGGGACATTGATACCAGTAATATCAATGATCCCCGGCGTCAGCACTGCACTTTGGCTGTCTGGGCGGGTCATGGCTAATAATGGCTTACCACCTAAATCCAGCAAATGTTGTTGCGCTGCCAGCATTTTTTCTGCTGCTTGTGATGAAATCACCGCGCCCATAAAGGGTGCTGGCTGCATATCCCAACGCCCGATACGCAGGGCTTTGGCAATAGCGACAAAACGCTGTAAAAATGCATCGCCTTCAGCGCCAGATTTAACCAGTAGACGGCGCGAACAAGTACAGCGTTGACCGGCTGAGATAAAAGCCGACTGAATAGCAAGATTTACTGCCGCATCACAGTCTACTATCTGCTCAACAATCAATGCATTATTGCCACCCATTTCCAGTGCCAGAATTTTTTCCGGTTGGCCGGCCAGTTGGCGATGCAAGTGATAACCGGTATTGGCGCTGCCGGTAAACAACAAACCATCAATATCATGTTGCGCAGCAAGGGCTTCACCTGTTTCACGCCCACCTTGTACTAAGTTTAATACCCCGTCAGGTATACCTGCCTGCTGCCACAATTTGACGGTTTCTTCTGCCGTCTTTGGTGTTAGCTCACTGGGTTTAAATACCACCGTGTTACCTGCCAGCAATGCAGGAACGATATGCCCATTAGGGAGATGCCCTGGGAAGTTGTAAGGGCCAAATACTGCTAATACACCATGAGGACGGTGTCGTAACACGGACATACCATCAGCCATCGGTGTTTGGCTACTCCCGGTTCGGCTTTGATAGGCTTGCAACGAGATAGCCACTTTGCCAATCATTGCTTGCACCTCTGTCAGTGTTTCCCAGAGTGGCTTACTGGTTTCCAAACTGATAGTGCAGGCCAGTTGCTGTTTATACTGCTCAAGTAATGCCGCAAAACGCTGTATCACCGCGACCCGCTGTTCCAGCGGTGTACGCGCCCAGGCAGGGAAAGCCTGCCGTGCCGCACGACAAGCCATTGCGACATCATGGCTGTCTGCGGCGCGCGCCTGCCACAATAATTGCCTATCTATGGGGTCAAGTTTGTCGAAATGCGCGCCGTTACCAGTGCGCCATTCCCCTTGCATAAACAGTGCTGGGTGAGTCATTTTTTAATCTCCGGGGCAAAAAGGCTGACTATCCGAACCGTATCACCGGCTATGACCCCCAGCGCTGCCGCATTTTTAGTCGTTAAATGCAGTAGCTCGTCTGAAAGATGAGTAGTAATCAATATTGAGCGGAAATATTGATAGCTGTCATTAGCCACTAAATAGGCAGTGCCACTCGGGTCAATATCGATGTCATCAATAACCACGATTCGCTTACTGCTGTCGCGCACCGCCCGCACTTCATCGGTGTTGGCCTCCAGTGTTGGGCCGCCATCAAAGATATCCACATATCCCTGATATTGCAGGCCTTCGGTTTCCAGCACTGCACGTGCGGGAGCCGTATGTGGATGGACCTGCCCGATGACTGCCCGCGCCTCTTCTGCCAGAAAATCCACATATAACGGGTGTTTTGGCATTAATTCAGCAATAAACGCTTTCTGCCCGGTACCACTGAGATAATCAGCTTTAGCAAATTCAATGGCAAAGAAGTGCCGCCCCACATTTTCCCAAAATGGCGAACGCCCCTGTTCATCGGTATAGCCTCGCATTTCCGCAATCACTTTGCGGGAGAAATACTGGCGGAATGCGGCAATGAAGAGAAAACGTACTTTTGATAAGAAAGGGCCATTTTTGTCTTTACGGTATTCAGGATCGAGAAACAAGGTACAGAGTTCGCTATACCCAGTGTGATCATTGCTTAAAAAAAGGGTCGGTACCGATTTGTACACATTGAGTGTTTTGGATGCATGAACCAACGTGCCGACACGGAAGTTATACCAAGGGTCATGCAAACCAACAGCCACCTCAATAGCACTAACGCCCACCACTTTTTCTCGCTCACTGTCTTCCAGAACAAACAGATAGCCCTGTTCACCCGCAGCCAAAGAACCTTGCCAGGTATTTAACGCGCGCTCAATTCGAGCGGCGAGGTGTTGTTCATTTTGTGGCAGTGAAGTCATGCCGACGCCAGTTTTACCTGCCAATTCAAGGATATCGGCCAGATCACGGCGTTCTACCGGGCGAACTATCATCATAGTCAAGGTCCCTTGCTTACTGCATCAATGTTATGACTTAACCTGTCGACAAACCTGTTCAATACCCATGGCAAGCCGGGCTAAGCCCTCTTTAATATCCTGTTGAGAAATAATCAGGGACGGAGCAAAACGCACCACATTCGGACCCGCAATCAAAGCAATAAGCCCGTACTGTGCGGCAGCCTGAACAATCTCTTTGGCCTTCTCGTCATAATCCTTGTGAAGCACACAGCCAATCAGCAAACCGCGCCCACGGATTTCAGAAAAGACTTTGTGGCGGGCGTTTATTTCAGCCAATCCAGCCAAGAACCACTGATGCCTCTCTTTTACGCCTGCGAGGAGTTCTGGTGTGTTGATAAGAGACAAAACAGTACCCGCCACGGCACAAGCCAGTGGATTACCGCCGTAGGTAGTACCATGACTGCCGACATTAAGTGCGCTGGCATATTTGGTCGTCGTTAACATTGCCGCAATCGGGAAGCCGCCCCCAAGTGCTTTGGCACTGGTCAGCACATCAGGCGTTACACCGTAATGCATGTAGGCATAGAGTTCTCCGGTACGGCCAACCCCGGTTTGTACTTCATCAAAAATAAGTAATGCGTTATGACGATCACACAAAGCCCGCAAGCCATGTAGGAACTCGCTATCAGCGGGTAGCACACCACCTTCGCCCTGAATCGGTTCCACAATGACAGCACAGGTTCGGTCATTAATCAGTTCCTCAGCCGAGGCGATATCATTGAAAATACCGTGGCTGATCCCCCCCGGTAGCGGAGCAAAGTCTTGCGAATACTTCGGCTGCCCGCCCGCAGAAACGGTAAATAGCGTCCGGCCATGAAATGCATTCCTGAATGCCACAATCTGGTTCTTTTCGCCGGCAAGCCCTGGCTTATTACCGAAATTATTCAACGCATATTTACGGGCCAGTTTCAGTGCCGCTTCATTGGCTTCAGCCCCAGAGTTACAAAAGAAAACTTTCTCGGCAAAAGTGGCATCAATCAATTGTTTTGCCAGGCGCAGTACCGGCTCATTGGTATAGCCGTTACCCAAGTGCCATACTTTTTCTGCCTGCTCAATCAGTGCCGCTTTTACTGCCGGATGCCCATGTCCCAAGGCATTTACGGCGATACCACCAGCAAAATCGATATAAGATTTGCCCTGCTGATCCCACAGTGTCGCCCCTTCCCCTCGCACGATAATAAAATCTGCTGGTGCATAGGTTGGCACGATCCATTCATCAAAAGACTGTCGGGTAACGGGGATTGGGTGTTCCATAGTGGCCTCTTTGATCAGCGTAAATATGGGGTTGAGAGACTCATCGTTTGAGAGCACCATGCCTCAACAAAAATCTCTTATTCTGTTAACAATAAAAAATGAAATATATTCACCTGATATAAAGTGTACAGCAGCTTTCATGCCACACCAGATCCAATGTGAATAAATTGTACAAATTCCATTAAAACAATAATTTAAAATGCATAAGTATGCACATTGGTCGCATTCATACTGCA
Source organism: Yersinia sp. 2542 StPb PI (assembly GCF_048593855.1). Taxonomy (NCBI): domain Bacteria; kingdom Pseudomonadati; phylum Pseudomonadota; class Gammaproteobacteria; order Enterobacterales; family Yersiniaceae; genus Yersinia; species Yersinia sp. 2542 StPb PI. Next base: position 7,788 of record NZ_JAZGQA010000120.1, on the reverse strand, counting down.
TTTTGATTGATAAATAAGCCAGCCATGCTGGTTTGAGTAGAAATTATATGCATTTGACATCAATTTTGATTTTTGCTCTGTCAGATCACATTATGGCAACACAAAAATAACAACTAAGCTTTCCAGCGCCCTATAAATGGGCAGTGCATGCATCAATTAAGTGCATTTCTTCTGCTAACAAAGCAGGCGATACGAAAGGAATTGCACCGTTTATGCATAATGGAATGAGGGATATTGCAGAAATAGCGGCAGAAGATAATGCTGTTATGGCTCCATTTTCTGGAGCCAGGTAAATATACTCATAGCGGAAATTAGATGGTTATCGACGCGAGCGGCTATTATCTGTGGCGCTGGTGAGTTGATTAATCAGTTGCGCCAGTATGCGGATGGCTTGTTCGCTCTGTTCCGACCAGGCAAACGAAGCATTCAGGCGGAAACAGTGATCAAACTGACTGCCTGTGGTAAACATTCTCCCCGGCGCGATGCTAACCCCCTGCGCCAACGCCCGCCGATATAACTCACTGGCATTAAACGGCGGTTCTAACTCCAGCCAAAGGAAATATCCCCCCGCAGGATGGCTGATTTTGACATTTTTAGGAAAATGCTCAATAACCGCCTGATGCAGCGTATTGAGCCGCTGTTCCATTAAGCGGCGCAGGCGGCGCAGATGAGTGTCATATCCCCCCTGACTGAGATAATCTGCAATCGCCAACTGAGTCGGCACACTGGCCGAAACCGTACTCATCAATTGTAAGTGCTGAATTCGCTGCGCATGTTCCCCTGCTGCGACCCAACCGACACGGAATCCCGGCGCCAGACATTTAGAAAACGATGAGCAATGCAGAATTTGCCGATGCTGATCGAGTGCTTTGGCTGGCAACGGCCGCTCCGCACCAAAGTACAACTCACCATAAACATCATCTTCAATCAACGAGATATTATTCTGCTGTAGCAGGGCTACGAGCCGTTCTTTCTGCGGCCAGGACATCGTGCAACCTAATGGATTTTGAAAATGTGTCATCAGCCAACAAGCTTTGATCGGGTATTGGTTGATCACCTGTTCGAGCGCATCGAGGTCCATACCCTGTTGCGGGTGGGTGGTAATGGCAATCGCTTTTAGCCGCAAACGCTCGATCGCCTGTAATGCACCATAAAATGCGGGTGACTCAATCACTACCCAATCTCCGGGCTGCGTAACCGCCTGTAAACTCAGGCTTAGTGATTCCATCGCGCCCGCAGTGATAACAATTTCTTCGGGGGAGACATTCATTCCACTGGCGGCATAACGCTGAGCTATATTGCGCCGCAAACTTTCGTTACCCGGTGGTAAGTTAGTCACAGAGCTTTGTGGTGATATCTTACGTGCGACGCTGGCCAGCGCCCGTGATAATCGGGGTTGTAACAATAAACTCGGATCGGGAAATGCCGAGCCAAATGGCATTATTGCTGGGTCTTTCCCTGCCTGTAGTACATCAAAAATAAAGGCATTAATGTCTACCTGTTCATCCAGATGCAGTTTTTTCCCTCGCTGTGGCTGGGGTAATTGTGTCGGCCGTGAAGCAACATAATATCCCGACTGCGGCCGGGCCACGATCCAACCTTGGCTTTCTAATAGCTGGTAGGACTGCACTACAGTCATCAGGCTTAATCCTGATTGTTTACAACTTTCCCGCAATGAAGGCAGCTTGTCACCCGCCAGCCAGACCTTGGATTGTATTTGTGCCCGGATTTGCTGAGCTAACTGTTCATATCGAGTCATAAGCCAACTGTTATAGGTAAGATTGAATTAATTGTCACTATTATAGCCACTTTAACTTATGGTTAACTAACTGCCAAGTTTACTCCGCCAAATAATCGCCTGTTGTCACTACCTGTTATCGGGATAACTAATACCGGCGTGATTCATTTTATAGATTAATGAGGCAGTACCATGTTTGCAGCGAGGTCACTATGTTTGGCTTAACCGCTCTAGAATTGGCCAGAATCCAATTCGCTTTTACCATCTCATTCCATATCATCTTTCCAGCCATCACTATTGGGTTGGCCAGTTTTCTTGCGGTATTGGAAGGTTTATGGTTAAAAACCAAAAATGAGGATTACCGCGACCTCTATCATTTCTGGTCAAAAATATTTGCCGTTAACTTTGGTATGGGTGTGGTATCCGGTTTGGTCATGGCCTATCAATTCGGCACTAACTGGAGCTTTTTTTCAGAATTTGCGGGCAGTATCACCGGCCCGTTGCTGACATATGAAGTACTGACCGCATTCTTCCTTGAAGCCGGTTTCCTCGGGGTGATGCTTTTTGGTTGGAACCGCGTTGGGCCGGGTTTGCATTTCTTTGCAACCTGCATGGTGGCATTAGGCACGTTGATGTCTACCTTCTGGATACTCGCCTCCAATAGCTGGATGCAAACCCCCCAAGGCTTTGAAGTTATTAATGGGCAAGTGGTGCCTGTCGATTGGTTGAAAGTGATATTCAATCCATCCTTCCCCTATCGGTTACTGCATATGTCCACGGCAGCTTTCCTTGCATCGGCATTCTTTGTCGGCGCCTCTGCCGCCTGGCACTTACTGCGTAAACGGGATACACCCGCGATGCGGAAAATGCTGTCAATGGCAATGTGGATGGCGTTGATCGTTGCCCCACTACAGGCAGTTATTGGCGATGCCCATGGCTTGAATACACTGGAATATCAACCGGCTAAGATTGCGGCGATTGAAGGGCACTGGGAAAACAAGCCCGGAGAACCCACTCCACTCATTCTGTTTGGTTGGCCAGACATGAAGCAGGAGAAAACCCATTTTGCGCTGGAAATTCCTTATTTAGGCAGCTTGATCCTCACTCACAGCTTAGAAAAACAGATCCCAGCGTTGAAATCTTTCCCAGTGGAAGATCGTCCTAACTCAACCATTGTCTTCTGGTCCTTCCGCATTATGGTCGGATTAGGCATGTTGATGATCTTGGCCGGTATCTGGAGTTTATGGCTACGCTGGCGTGGCAACTTATACCAATCGCGCCCTTTCCTCTATTTTGTGCTGTGGATGGGACCGTCTGGTTTAATTGCTATTCTGGCCGGTTGGTTCACCACCGAAGTCGGCCGCCAACCGTGGATAGTCTACGGTTTGCAACGCACCAGTGATGCGGTTTCATCTCATGGCGAAATGCATATGAGTATCAGCCTGCTGGTCTTTATTGTGGTTTATGGTTCGGTATTTGGGGTTGGTTACGCTTACATGATGCGGCTTATCCGTAAGGGGCCAAAAGCGCATGAAGGTACTCAGCAACAACCCGGCGGACCCGGTCAGTCGAATACGCCATCACGGCCACTGTCGGCAGTAAGCGAATCATTTAGTTCTGACAACCACCAAAGCAGGAGCTAATTATGGGTATCGATCTTCCACTGATTTGGTTTGTCATTATCGTTTTCAGTACCATGATGTATGTGGTTATGGATGGTTTTGATTTGGGTATCGGGATCCTGTTTCCACTGGTAAAACACAGCCGTGACCGGGACTTGATGATGAACAGCGTCGCCCCCGTGTGGGATGGTAACGAAACCTGGCTGGTTCTTGGGGGGGCAGCCTTATTAGGTGCTTTCCCGTTGGCATATGCAGTTATTCTGGATGCACTGGCAATTCCTCTTACCCTAATGTTATTGGGTTTGATCTTCCGTGGCGTAGCCTTCGAATTTCGCTTTAAAGCCAGCGCTGAAAAACAGCATATCTGGGATAAAGCCTTTATCGGTGGGTCATTGATTGCCACCTTTACTCAGGGCATAGTGGTCGGTGCTTTTATTCACGGCTTCCCGGTAACGGGGCGGAGTTATAGTGGCGGCCCATTTGACTGGTTGACACCTTTTGCTCTGTTTTGCGGCTTCGGTCTGGTTATAGCCTATGCACTACTCGGCTGTACCTGGCTCATTATGAAAACCGAAGGACAGGTGCAACAGGTCATGCATAAGCTAGCCACACCACTGACATGTGTAATGCTGCTCGTTATTGCCATCATTAGCCTGTGGACACCGCTTGCACATCCACAAATTGCGGCACGCTGGTTTACGCTACCCAATCTGTTTTTGTTCTTACCGGTGCCATTATTGGTAGTACTGGCTAGTTGGGCGTTACTGCGCTCAGTTAAACGGGGTGGGCATTATGCCCCCTTCCTATTGACGTTATTGCTGGTGTTCCTTGGCTATAGCGGTTTGGGTATTAGCATTTGGCCTTATCTTATTCCGCCATCCATTACTTTGTGGCAAGCGGCAGCTCCGCCGCAAAGTCTGGGTTTTATGCTGGTCGGCGCACTCTTTATTATTCCTATTATTTTGGTTTACACCTTCTGGAGCTACTACGTATTCCGCGGGAAAATCCATCACGACCAAGGTTACCACTAAGTACCAAGTGGATAATGACAATCATGGGCTAGTTCGCTGGCCCTGATATGTTCTTATTGTGAATATTAGAATTTGTATGCATAAGACTTATATGTCTGAAAATAACACGATAAAATCACAAACGACCCTTCAGCCAACTGAACAGCTAAAATCGCCTTGGTGGAAGAAGATCGGCTGGATGTTACTTATTTGGTGCGGTAGCGTATTGGCTTTATTCGCAGTTTCGATGTTGTTTCGTATGATGATGACTGCGGCCGGCATGAAGTCCCATTAACGCCCACATGACACGATGAACATACGGCAAGGTTGCCACGTTTATTGGTCAAAGGAATATTATGTTATGAAACGTTACCTCATCCCCTTGGTTAATCAGATAGCTTTACTGATGATGCTACTGGGTTTACTGGGCCTTGCCGGTATGACTATCTCGTCATGGATGGCGCAAAGTATTCAGGGTAACGCGCATGCCATCAACAAAGCAGGCTCGCTACGCATGCAAAGCTACCGGCTGCTTTCAATGGTACCGTTGAATAATGGTGATTTGCCTTACCTGGTTGCACTCGAGCAGGATAAAACCAGTAGCGATTTACAACATGCGTTACAGCGAGAAGGGTTAACCAGCCAATATCAACAAATAGAGCGTTACTGGCAAACCACGCTAAAACCACAATTGCTACAAGCTAAACATCCCGATGACGTTGCCGCCAACGTGGCAGACTTTGTCCACCAGCTAGATGCTCTGGTATTAGCCATTGACCATAAAACTGAACAACGCTTGTTATTGGTTACCATGATTCAACTGGTGTTCATTGTTCTGACAATGAGTTTACTATTAGCCACTATCTATTATTTGCGCCGCCGCATACTGCGTCCATGGCTGCAATTAATCTCCATGGCGAATGCCATTGGTCGCGGTGATTTCAGCAAACGCTATACGCTGTCTTATCAACGAGATGAAATGGGGATGCTGGGTACCGCATTGAATCGAATGTCGCAGGAACTTTCGTTGATATACAGTGACCTGGAGCAACGAGTTACTCAAAAAACCGCTGATTTACAACAAAAAAATCAAGTATTAGCCTTTCTATATCATAGTAGCCGTCAATTACATACCCACCAACCATTAAGCGAGCGCTTAGTTCCAATTATCGAGCAACTACAAACACTGACACCACTGGAAAATGTGCAGATCTGTTTATATGAAAATCATCTTTATCGCGATAATCTCGCTGATAACGCCGATGGCGAATATCTGCCGCCCCAAAACAGCCCGGCACAACTCACTATTAGCAGCTCATCTGGCGGAGTGAGTAGTGCTGTTTTGCGGGAATCTTTGAGTTGGAGTCTGAGTGATAAGCTTGGTCAATATGGGTTGCTACTGGCAAAACTACCCACTGATAAATCACTCAATTCAGATCAGCAGCAACTGGTCAATATGCTGGTGGAGCAACTGAGCAGTACATTGGCACTGGAAAGCCAAGCCCGGCATCAGCAGCAATTATTATTGATGGAAGAGCGTTCAGCCATTGCCCGGGAACTGCATGACTCCATCGCCCAGTCGCTTTCCTGCCTCAAAATTCAAATCAGTTGCTTGCAGATGCAAGCGCCCGATATGCCGGAACCCAGTAAACTTTTAGTACAGCAAATGCGCGATGAACTTAACATCGCCTACCGCCAGCTACGTGAATTACTGACGACCTTCCGCCTGAAGCTAAATGAGGCAACATTACAAGCGGCACTCCAGACTTTGGTAAATGAATTCAGCGAGCGAGCCAGTTTACCCATTACCCTCGAGTTTAACTTGCCGTCAGGCTGTGTCCCCGACCATCAGGCCATTCATATGGTTAACATTGCCCGTGAAGCACTGAACAACATTTATAAGCATGCTCACGCCAGTATGGCCACTGTCAGGGTTACTGTTGAGCAAGGTGATGTCATCATGTCCATCCGTGATAACGGCTGTGGGATTGGACAGGCCAGCGAGCGGCCTAATCATTACGGTTTGATCATTATGCAGGATCGGGCAAATAGTCTGAACGGCCATTGCACTATCTGCCAGCGGGAAGATGGCGGAACAGAAGTTCAGGTACGATTTACGCCTGACAATGACTCTCTTGACTGATGCTTTCTGTCCAGATGGACTACCTATACCGCTTCGTGGCTAGATCTGGTAATCAATCACCACCTCATCCGCCGCCTCTGCCAACACTTTCTCTTTAATATCATGCAAAGAAAGTGTTGGATTACAGAGCTGTATAAAGAACCAAATAAAGTTACGTTGTAACTGACCTCGTTTTAGCCCTAGCCAAACAGTATTAGCATCAAACAAGTGTTCGGCATTTAGTCGTACTAACCCTTTATCACGATGTGCCTCGTAGGACATATCCGCCAGAATGCCGACCCCCATGCCGAGTTCAACATAGGTCTTAATTACATCAGAATCTTGTGCACTGAGTGCAATATCGGGTGTCAGTCCAGCATTTTTGAACGCATTGTCCAAACGTGAACGGCCAGTAATCCCCTGACGATAGGTAATCAATGGCAACGTACTCAGCGTTTCAAGGGTGATATTAGGATCTTGTGTTAGCGGGTGATTATCCGGCACGACAATAGCGTGGTGCCAGCGATAATAAGGAAACGTGGCGACAGACTCGTCACTCATCAATAGCTCAGTAGCAATACCAATATCCGCTTCACCGGAATGCAGCATGGCTGCAATCTCTTGTGGGTTCCCCTGGCTAATAACTAACTTAACTTGCGGGTATAACAGGCGGAATTCTTTAATCACCCGAGGCAAACTGTAGCGGGCTTGAGTGTGTGTGGTAGCAATATGCAACTGTCCACTATCATTATTGCTGAATACATCAGCCAGACGGCGGATTTGATTAGCATCATTCAGCATGCGTTCGGCTACTGTCAGCAACTCCTTGCCCGGTTCAGTCATCCCGAGCAACCGCTTTCCTCGTCGAACGAAGATCTCAATACCCAATTCTTCTTCTAGTTCGCGAATATGCCGGCTAACACCCGATTGTGAGGTAAATAAAGTATTAGCCACTTCAGTCAGGTTATAGTTGCAACGGGCTGATTCCCGAATAATTTTAAGCTGCTGGAAATTCACATTTAGCCCCTTTTGATTTCACTCTATTTGGTAGATAGATTTACGGGGGAAAATGGCCAGCAACAAATACAAAAAAACCGTTGCTTATGTTTTTTTGTGCTAAGTAAAGCTTATGGCATACATAAATTACTATACTATGGTGGTAAAAATTGAAATAACCCAATTTATCAAAAAGATAGAGGGAATAGAGGGTCTTCTCATTTTGGGACAGAAATTAAAATCAGCTATATTTAATTACTTTTTAATATACCCAGAGCTATTGGTATTGCCGGCAGAGCG
>NZ_JAZGQA010000011.1:0-45773 GCF_048593855.1 Yersinia sp. 2542 StPb PI | reverse complement strand
GATTAAAAATTTGTTTTTTTATTTTAATTACAGGAAGGACAAACTAGAGGTTTGGGTTCGCGCGGGATTACATAAGGGGCCACGCTTATGGCCCCTTTGCCGGTTGGTTCATTGGAGGTCAGGTGAGCTGTGAAGCCCTAACAGCCGAATATGATCACTAAACAGCTAACAACCAAATTGGTCACAAAATCAAAAGAATAATCTTAATTCCGCCGCTCAAACGCCAGTGCTCTGCGTTCCACCAATCTCATCAGCAACGTTAGCAAACCATTCACGCACAGATAGACAATCCCGGCGGCACCAAACACCATCACGTCATAGGTACGGCCATACATCAGTTGGCTATAGCCCATAACTTCCATCAATGTGATGGTATAAGCCAATGAGGTACTTTTGAATACCAAGACCACCTCATTGGAATAGGATGATAATGCGCGCTTAAAGGCAAATGGCAGTAGGATGCGTAACGACTGGGCTTTTGACATCCCCAATGCTTCGCAAGATTGCCATTGACCCGATGGAATTGCCCTAACTGCACCGTAGAACAGTTGCGTAGTATAGGCCGCACTGTTCAATGCCAACGCAATCATTGCGCACAACCAAGGTTGCGACAATAAGCTCCATAACCACGGATATTCACGGATAGCAGGGAATTGACCTGGACCGTAATAGATCAAAAAGATCTGCACCAGCAGCGGGGTGCCGGTGAACAGTGTGATATAAATTTTAACCAGTGGCGTGATAATCGGTGTTTTTAGCGTTAACACAATGGTAAACAGCAGCGACAACACCAGTGCCACCAACAGTGATGCAATCGTCAACGTCAGGCTGGTATGCAGCCCTTTAAGGATCTCGGGTAAATATTCCAGCATCAGGATGGGCTCCGTTCAAAACGAGTGGTACGGAGTTCAATCCATTTGAGCACATACTGGCTCAGCAGAGTCACCACCAAGTAGATTGCCGCTGCAATTACATACCAAGTGAAAGGTTCCTGGGTCCGGGTTGCAATACTTTTGGTTTGTAGCATCAGGTCATTGACGCTGATAAGCGACACTAACGCCGTATCTTTCAGCAACACTAACCACTGATTGCCCAAGCCTGGCAATGCATGACGCCACATCTGCGGCATGATTAAACGGAAGAAGATGGCCGCCTGACTCAAACCCAATGCCTGACCTGACTCCCACTGCCCGATAGGCACTGCTTTCAGTGCGCCGCGTAAGGTTTGCGAGGCGTAAGCAGAATAGAGCAGGGCGAGTGCGATAACACCACACAAGAACGGACTCACCTCAAAATTATCGATATTGAGCTTAATGGGTAGCTCAAACAGATAAAGATTTAGGGTAAAACCGTCCGACAGCATCATCAACAACTGGGAGGAGCCGAAATAGATAAACAGGACCACCAGAATCTCCGGTAGCCCACGCAAAATGGTGACCCAGCCGGTAGTCAGGTAGCTGACCACTTTCACCCGTGATGATTCACAGACGGCAAACAGCATCGCCAGAACCAGACCGAGGGCCAGTGCACAAACGGCAAGGCCGACGGTCATACCGGCGGCGCTTGCTAAAGGTTGAAATTCATTCATGGGTGCTTAGATTACTGCTGGAACCATTTTTTATAAATTGTCTGATAGGTGCCATCTGCTTTAACTTTCGCCAGTGCAGCATCTAACTTACCCTGTAACTCGGTGTTGTTCTGACGCACTGCGATACCTAAACCGGTACCGAAATAGTCAGCGTCAGTCACTTTGTCACCCACCGCAGCGAGTTGGTTATTCTGCTTCAACCACTCGTTGACGACCGCGGTGTCGCCAAATACTGCGTCCAGACGGCCATTTTTCAAATCAAGAATAGCATTCTGATAGCTGTCATAAGGTACGGCGGTAATTTCAGGGTGTTTTTCCATCAGGTATTTCTGATGGGTAGAACCATTTTGCATCCCGACGCGTTTGCCTTTCAGGGCCGCCAAATCAGCCACTTTACCTTTCTCAGCGATAAACAGTGCGGAGTTATCGTAATAAGGTTTAGTAAAGGCAACTTGTTTTTGGCGCTCAGGGGTAATGTCCATACCTGAAATCACCGCATCAAAACGTTTGAATTTCAGGCTTGGGATCAAGCTGTCAAAGGCTTGGTTGGTAAAGGTACATTCGGCTTGCATCTCTTTACACAGCGCATTAGCCAGATCGATATCGAAGCCCTGCATTTTATTATTGGCATCAATAAATTCGAATGGCGGATAAGTGGCTTCAGCCGCGAAACGGATAGTTTCCGCGGCAGAGGCGGACAGACTGATACTGGCAAGGACGGCCGCTATTATTAATTTTTTCATCGCAAATTCCCAAATAGATATCAATGTGACAGATAGCTGGCAAAAGCTTCGGTTGTTGGTTGTGTAAAGTGGCTGGCATCACCTTGTTCCACCACATGACCGTTTTCCATGTAAACCACACGGCTGGCCGTTTTACGGGCCACTTCAACCTCATGGGTAACAATCACCTGAGTGATGCCGGTGCCGGCCAATTCACGGATGATACTGACGATTTGTGCGGTAATCTCCGGGTCAAGTGCCGCTGTGGGTTCGTCAAACAGCAAAACTTGCGGCTCCATCATCAACGCGCGGGCAATCGCTACTCGCTGTTGTTGGCCACCAGAAAGGTGCAGGGGGAAGCGGTCAGCAAAATCAGTCAAACGCAACCGTGACAGCAGCTTCTGCGCACGTGCCATGGCTTCATCTTTTGATAGACCCAGCACACGGCAAGGGGCTTCAATCAGGTTTTGTACCACTGACAGATGTGGCCAAAGATTATATTGCTGAAAGACCATACCCACATTCTGGCGCAATTCGCGAATCGCTTTTGCACCGGGAGCCTGAGTAAAGTCGAAGTGATTACCGGCGATCTGCAAAGTCCCTGAACGGGGCATTTCCAACAGATTCAGTACGCGCAGTAATGAGCTTTTACCTGCACCGCTTGGCCCTAATAGCACTAAGGTCTCGCCAGCCGGGCAGTCTAATGTAATGTCGAACAGCGCCTGATGTACGCCGTAATAACAGTTAATTCCGTTAAGTTGAATACTCATGCGCCAAATCTGAATAGCCAATGATGCGGTGAATGGTAACTTCCGCGGCATACTTATGCAATCTTTGTGCGTTAAAATTTATTAATAACCAGAATAAACCCAGCAAAATAGCATAACATTTGGATTTGACTGATATCCGAGGGAATTTGTCACGCGATGCATAAATCTGACAGAGCTATCCCCGTCATCTTTCACATTGCAGGGGTGTTGGCTGCTCTCGCTAACCCGAATCACTTACCAGTGTAAGCTCATCGGGATGCACTCTTTTGCCGCCTACCTGCAATTCGAAATCTATAGGGGATACTCATTTTCTTTCAAATTACAGGGGGGTTGGCTGCTCTCGCTAACCCGAATCGCTTACCAGTGTAAGCTCATCGGGATGCACTCTTTTGCCGCCTAGCTGCAATTCGAAATCTATAGGGGATACTCATTTTCTTTCAAATTGCAGGGGGGTTGGCTGCTCTCGCTAACCCGAATCACTTGACTGTGTAAGCTCATCGGGATGCACTCTTTTGCCGCCTACCTGCAATTCGAAATCTATAGGGGATGCTCATTTTCTTTCAAATTACAGGGGTGTTGGCGGCATTTTGGGCTGGTTAGTGATCACCCAGTAGCTGCCGCAAGCTCCCTGCCGGTGCAGATACCCCCATAAAACGGATATCGTCGACAACCCAGCATGTCCCTTCACGTATCATCAGCACTTCGTCTTGCCACATCACCGATTGGCCACCCGCAGTTTGATGCGTCAAATTAACCCGCAGCGGAATATTTCTGGCATCGGTATTGGGAATGGTTGAGGCACTGGCAACGTCGGCACTGGTACTCCCTTCCCGCAGGCTGGTGAAAATATCGCCGTTTATGGTTTGAGTTTTATTCACCTGGGTCGTAGTGCGGTTGCCAATCTGTTTTCTGGCAATCTGAATTTGCTCGTACAACGCCTGACTCAAATAAGGGCGAAATTGGGCCGAGAGATTATCATCAGGTAAGCCACTTTGATGACCAATTTGTTGCACGCGGAGGTCATAGAATTTTTGCGCTACGGTATCCGGCCCACCTTCAACACAAGGTGCAGTACGGCTGCTGATATCCTTATAAGCGGGATCAACGGTGCTGGTACAGGCGCTAAGCAGAATGGCAAGAGGAAGAACAAGGGCAATATTTTTCTTTTTCATATGATGACCTTAGGTGAAAGAATCTGTTATGAAAGTTATTTCAGTATATACCCAAAGTCATCAGAGTTGCAGTTGGTCAGTAAATCAACCATTTCCACCAATTTTTACCTAGGGTGCTGTTTTACTTAGCGCATAACTTACCGTGCTCTTTCAGCCAGCGGGCGGTACGGATAATCCCTTCGTCCAGTGAGACAATGGGCCGATAGCCTAATTCTTCTTCAGCCCGGTGGGTATCCAACGTTAGATCAAAATTGAGCTTAGCGACACCATAATGTGTCAGCACCGGCTCTTTTTCTGCTTTATTTCCCAGTTTCTCCATGGCTCTGGCCATGATATCCATCATCGGGTAGGGCACGGAGCGGATACGGCATGTCATATCCAACTCTTCCAGTAAATGTTGCACGATGGTGCGCAATGGGCGGGGCTGCTGATTGGTAATATTATAAGCGCGACCGGACAGCGTGTTCTCACGTTGAGTCGCCAGCCACATCGCATGCACTGCATTTTCCAGGTAAGTCATATCCACCAACGCATCACCGCCACGGGGTAACAGCAAAGTGCCATAATACTTAATCATCTGTAACAGGCGCGGCAGCATCACGGTGTCGTGAGGGCCAAATAACCCCTGCGGGCGTAAAATAGTGAAATGTGTTTGTGGATTGGAAAGTGCTAATTGTTTGATAACCTCTTCACCGGCAGCTTTACTGCGGGCGAACTCGTTAGCAAAACGTGCCGGGCGGAAGTCCTCCTGAATATTTCGATGGTGGTGATAATCGAAATAAATAGCCGGTGAGGAGATATGAATAAAATTCTCCACACCATAGGCTGCGGCCCATTCCCCCAAACGGCGTGTGGCGCGCACATTAGCCAGTTCGAACGCCTGTTCGGTGCCCCAAGGAGAGGTAAAACTAGAGCAATGCCATAGGGTATCGACGTCTGCCAGCATGGCTTTCGCCTGCGAGGAGACCAGGTTTGTCAAATCTGCATGAATAAATTCAGCACCTATTTTTGTCAACAATGCGCCCATCGCCGGATTGTTGCCGGTAGCGATGACTTTAATACCCTGACGACGGAGATATTCAACGGCATTTCGGCCTAACCCACAGGTTGCACCGGTGACCAATACCTTCATAGCGAATTCGGTTCCCACCAAAAATCAGAATGCTAGCGTTTGGAATCATTCGCCCAGCAAATAAGATGCCATTCTTTCGTGAAATGCGGTGCTATGCAATCAGAATCCCCTGCTTACTTGAATTTGCAGCGTTATTAGCTGCAACGCCCATTAAATAGGGGATGCATCACGCCGTTTGATTTAAGGCTCTGATTCGTTGTGCGCGGGTGCGGTAGGTTCACGATCATATTGCTCGGCCAGCGCCGCGATGCGTTTTGCCATTCCACGGAAAATAAACAGGTGTGCTGGCATCATGACAAACCAGTACAGTAAACCGCTAAAACCGGCCGGATGCCACCACGCCCGCACATCAATGCTTCGGCAGCCACCTAAATCCTTGATAGTAAAAGTGAGACGGCCCAGACCCGGCGCTTTCATGCCGAACATCATGGCTAACTGGCGTAATGGTTTGATCGTAATGACTTTCCAACCATCAATCAGGTCACCTAATGCCAGTGTTTCCCGCTCTGGGCGGCCATATACCACGCCACCACCGGCGATGTCATCCATCCAGGCGCGGACTTTCCATAACGGATTACCATAAAAATAACCTTCTTTACCGCCGATTTGTTGCACCACGTGCCACAACGCCTCGCTGGAGGCGGTGGTCGATAGCTGGCAACCGGCCTGTTTAGGGTAAAATCCGTAGCCGGGCCGCCAGCGGGCGCGGGCCTCGGGGTCGTAGCCCCAATCGGCGGAGTCGACCACTTCATCTTCACGGCGCAGTGTCTCTTTGACCGCGTCGTCAAAACTTATCAGCTGTTGTGGGATAAGCGCCTGCAAAGCTTCACCATTGGCTGGTAAATCATGGTTCAATCCGGCAATCAATGCACTGGCAATCGGCGTGGGTACCGAGGTGACCAGATTGATGAAATAAACCGAAATAAACCGGGTAGGGAGTGGGATCGGTATCAGCCAACGCCGTTTACCACTGATCGCAATAAAGCGCTCAAACAGGGTCTGATAACTGATGTATTCCGGCCCGGCAACCTCGAAAATTCGGTTATCTTGTGCCGGATGGTTGAGTAATTCAGTCAAATACACCAGCAGGTTATCCAGTGCAACGGGCGACGATTTAGAACGAACCCAGCGTGGCGGGGTGAGGATGGGCAGGTTATAAACCATATCGCGCATCACTTCAAACGCGGCCGAACCGGGGCCGACGATAATACTGGCCCGTAGTTCGGTGACCGGAATGCCGCTTTGGCGCAGCAGCTCACCGGTTAACTTGCGCGCAATCAGATGAGGCGAGCTGTTATCCTCGGGTTGTAAGGCACCTAAATAAATAATCTGTTTCACCGTGGACGATGAGGTTGCGGCGCTGTGTTGTAGCGCCGTTTTCAGATTATTAGCAGCAATACGTTCCTGTTCAATCAAGTCCTGCCCGTCGCCCATACCATGAACCAGATAATAAACAACATCAATATCTTGCAACGCAGCACTGAGGGTGGCTGGCTGATAAAGATCAACAAAGTGACAATCGACTCCCGGCCACTGTTGCTCTTTTAACCACTCAATGCGGCGGGCGGCGGCAATGACATGGTGTCCTTGTTGGCTAAGCTTTGGAACCAGGTGCTGGCCGATATAGCCACTGGCACCTAATACCAATATCCGTTGCGGTGTCATGAGCGCTGTTCGGTCAAAAATTCACGCCACAGTGCAACCACTTTCTCCAGATCATGGCGGCTGATATTAAGGTGAGTAATCATTCGAGTTACCGGGCCTGCACTGATCAATACACCGCGTTCACGCATCCAAGGGCCAAGCTTGGCGGCAGCCTCGGCGGATTGCTTAATATACAGTACGTTGGTCTGTGCTCCGGGTGCTGCAATTTCGATATCCAATGCGCGCAGTTGCTGCTCTAGCCATATTGCATTGTCATGGTCATCTTTTAACCGGCTGACATTGTGCTCTAAGGCATACAAGCCTGCCGCGGCCAGAATACCCGCTTGACGCATACCGCCACCGGTCATTTTACGCCAGCGGCGGGCGCGTTGAATATACTCAGCACTGCCGCACAACAGGGAACCCACCGGTGTGCCCAACCCTTTTGAGAGGCAAATCGTCAGGGTATCGCAATACTGGCTGATCTCGCTTAGTGGCACATTTAAGGCGACGGCAGCATTAAAAATACGTGCGCCATCGATATGCAGTGCCAGTTTCTTCTCTCGAGTCAGCGCCCAGGCTTGCTGTAAATAACGAAGAGGCAACACTTTGCCGCTATGGGTATTTTCCAAACTCAACAGCCGGGTCTGAGCAAAATGAATATCATCGGGTTTGATGGCTGCCAACACTTTATCCAGTGGCAGGGTACCGTCATCATTGGCTTCAATAGGTTGTGGCTGAATGCTACCAAGCACCGCCGCGCCACCGGCTTCATACAGATAGTTATGGGCTTTCTGACCGACAATATACTCTTCACCCCGCTGGCAGTGGGTTAATAGTGCCACCAAATTGGCCTGGGTGCCGGTTGGCAGGAACAGTGCCGCCTCCTTACCTGACAGGCTGGCGGCTTTAGCTTCCAAGGCATTAACCGTTGGGTCATCGCCATAGACATCATCACCCACTTCAGCGTTAGCCATCGCATTGCGCATTGCGGTGTCAGGTTGAGTTACTGTGTCACTACGTAAATCGATCAGCATAATTTTCTCGCGGTCAGAATAAGAAGATATTCTTCATCATAGCCAGATTGATAAAACAAGAAAGGAGTGAAAGGTATTATTTAGCTATTTGGTGAGTAATATTTATCGTGATAACTGATAATTAATTCGAATCGGCATTATTGGCTGATTTATTAGGATTTTTCTCGCTGAGCATAGACCAAACACGAAGATGTATTAATTTCCTCCAGGCATTTGCCTTGTTTATCGGTAAAAAAACGCGTTTCCAGTTCGTGGGCATCAGCCTTATCCAATAATATGAAACCGTATTGCTCCAACAAGGTATCTATGCCGCGGGTAGTGATACCAAACGTCCACTCTTCGCCAATACTGCGCACACGTTCAACACTCTCTTTTGCGCCATATTCCGGGTTGTGCTGGGGTAAGCCTTCTTCGTCGGTTAATACCGAGAGTTCCGTCAACAGATGAGCATAAACAAAGTCGCAGATAATTTGGCTACCTTCATTGCAGTAGTCACTTATGGCACTAAACAGTGTTTTTACCTGTTCTGGCTCGAGATACATCAATAACCCCTCCAGCAGAAACAGGCATTTTTCACCCGCTTGTAACGGGATATCCGCCAGAATGTCCGCCAGACTTTGCAGATTAAAATCAAGGGGTAAAAAAGTTAGATTGGTAGGTGGGGTGATATCACACTCACGGAGTTTCTCTATTTTAGATTGTTGCATGGCTGGATGATCTATCTCATAAACCCGGCTATGTTGCAGTGCGTGATAGAAACGAATCGCTCTTGAATCAAAGCCCGCACCCAGAATAAATATTTTACTAAATCGACCTGCGGTTTTCTTAAATAGATCATCGATATACAAGGTTCTGGCGACAATATAAGGGTAAATTCCTGCCGGGGTAGCGATATGTAAACTATCATCGCCCAATAGAAAGGTTTTCTGCATCATAGAAAAGAATGAATGGAAGGTCTGGCTTAGAATAACCGCCACGTAATCATCACTTTTAAAATAAGGCCGTTTATCACCGTATGACTTTGCCCGCAGTAAACAGGTTAATTCAGCCGTAGCCGAAGTCCCTGATTTGGTTCTCTTTGACATAATGACACCACCATAAATAAAGTTAGCGTGCTGCTTATATAGCTACTAACAATTATCCTGATAAATAATGGCAACCACTGATTAAAAGACAGTACGCCTCTATTTGCTATTTTGCTGGGTGACGAGTAAAAAATGTCGTTTATGACACATAAAATATAAGGATAATTTCTGTCTCAATCAGGAACTGAAGGGGGGGAACAATGAAAGTGATTAAATAACCACTTTCATTGCTAATTATTCTGTTACCAGATGGCTTTGGGAATCAGCGGAGCCAGTTGGTTTTTGCCAGCTCGACCACCTCATCGCCACGGCCATTAATGATAGCCCTTAGCATGTAAAGGCTGAATCCTTTGGCTTGCTCAAATTTGATTTGTGGTGGCATCGCTAGCTCTTGCTTGGCGGTGACCACATCGAGCAAAACCGGCCCCGGATGAGCGAAAGCACTCTCCAGTGCGGCATCTAATTCGCAGGCTTTCTCGACCCGAATCCCTTTGATACCGGCGGCATTGGCAATGGCGGCAAAGTCTGGGTTATGCAAGTCAGTGCCATCGGTCAGATAGCCACCGGCTTTCATCTCCATGGCGACAAACCCCAGAACACTGTTGTTAAACACCACAATTTTCACCGGCAGTTTTAATTGTGCCAGCGTGAGAAAATCCCCCATCAGCATGGTGAAACCACCGTCACCGCATAAGGCAACCACTTGTCTGTCAGGGGCCGTTGCTTGCGCGCCAATGGCTTGCGGCATGGCATTGGCCATCGATCCATGGTTAAACGATCCCAGTAAACGCCGCTTACCGTTCATTTCCAGATAGCGGGCCGCCCATACCGTCGGTGTGCCGACATCACAGGTGAATATTGCGTCATCAGTGGCATGGCGGCTAATCTGTTGTGCCAGATATTGCGGGTGGATGGGTTGATTATCATTGGCGGTTGCCAAACCATCCAGATCTTTACGGGTGGTACGGTAGTGCTCTAACGCTTTTTGCAAAAATGTGCTGTCACTTTTGACTTCTAGTTGTGGCAACAGCGCGCTAAGCGTGGTTTTGATATCGCCGACCAACGCCATATTGACCGGGCAATGTGCACCAATACTGCCGGGGTTGATATCAATTTGGATGATATTGGCGTTGGTTGGATAGAATGCACGGTAGGGGAATTGTGTTCCCAGCAGAATCAGGGTATCGGCATTGAGCATGGCATGATAGCCGGAGGCAAAACCAATCAGCCCTGTCATGCCAACGCTGTAAGGGTTATCCCACTCAATATGTTCTTTCCCGCGCAGGGCATGTACTACCGGGGCTTGCAGCATTTCAGCTAATTTCACCACTTCATCGTGGGCGTCAGCACAGCCGCTACCACACATTAGCGTGATATTTTTCGCCTGATTAAGCGTTTGCGCCAAAATGTTCAACTCACTCATCAGCGGCTGAACTAGCGGTAATTTGGGGGTTTGCCACACGATGGCGGCATCTTCTGGTGCAGGTTGTAACGCCACGTCACCTGGCAATACGATCACTGAAACGCCGCGATTGAGGATGGCTTGACGCATGGCGATTTCCAGCACCCGTGGCAGCTGTTCCGGGTTAGAAACCAGCTCACAATAGTGGCTGCATTCGCGAAACAGTTCTTGCGGATGGGTTTCCTGGAAATAACCACTGCCAATCTCACTGGAGGGAATATGTGCGGCAATAGCCAATACGGGGACATGATTACGATGACAGTCAAACAGGCCATTAATCAAATGCAAATTACCCGGGCCACAGGAGCCGGCACAGACTGCTAACTGCCCGGTGAGTTGTGCCTCAGCCCCGGCGGCAAAGGCGGCCACCTCTTCATGGCGAGTACCCAGCCATTCGATAGTGCCCATCCGATGCAGACTATCACTCAGGCCATTGAGCGAGTCGCCGGTTACACCCCATATTCGCTTAACACCTGCTTGTTCCAACGTTTTTGCGACCAGTGTTGCCACAGTTTGCTTCATAGTTGTGTTCCCTCAAGGATTAATGGCGAGTCATTATTCTATGAGGTCAAAGTATGGCGCGTTTGGCAATAATTGCGCCATTAATGGGGGCTAATCGGCATTCAGGCCAGTTGGACATCACCTTGTAACTGGCAGCTACAAGCTAACACATAACCTTGAGCAATCTCTTCTGCTGTCAGCGTCATGGTGCTGCTGGTGGTATATTTGCCATGCAGAATACGGGTTTTACAAGAACCACAAACACCCGCGCGGCAGGCGGCCATCACTGGTACTTTGTGTTGTTCCAAGGCGAATAGCAGGGACGTACCCACCGGGACTTTAACACTGCGCAAAGGATGGCTGATGGTCATCGTCAATTCATTACCGCTATCGACAGCGTCATCACGGGTGCGGAACTGCTCTTTCTGGAAATGATCTGCTGGAACTGATTGTTCGCGGCAATACTGCTCAACCCAATCCATATAGGGCGCGGGTCCACAAGTCATCACCCGGCGGTGGGCAATGTCAGGTGCTACCTGTTGCATTATTTGTGCATTGATTCTGCCTGCAACGAACCCATCGCTGGCCTCTGATTCAGCCATCAATGTGAGCTGTAATTGTTGTGGATAGCGCTGTAACAAGGCTTGCCAGCTAGCGGCAAAAATGACATCTGCTGGTGAGCGCACATTAAATATCACCCGGATATCTGCTTGTGCACGCCGTGCCAGTAAGTCACGACACATCGACATCACGGGAGTGACACCACAGCCAGCAGCTAGCATCAGGTAGTGGTCATCATCAGCGTGAGCACAAGTAAAATCGCCCTGAGCATCGGAAAGCCACAGGTAATCCCCCACCTTGACTTGCTGGGTCAACCAGCGTGATCCTTCCCCATCCGCTAAACAGCGCACGGTGAGCTGGATAAACGGACTTAAACCGGGTGTCGAGGAAAGCGTATATGCCCGCAGAGTTTCATCACTATTGCGAATGCTTACCAAGGCATATTGGCCCGGTAAATAAGGATAAAAATCGTGATTAATTAACCGCAGGCTCCAGACATCGGGTGTTTCTTGCCAGATGGAATGAACTTGCATGCGGTTAGGGCACAGGGCGGTAGGACAGTCGGTTGGGATAAAATCAGCGGTTGGGATAAAATCAGTCATCAAAACCTCACAACGAATCAGGTCATTTTCGGGCAAAAAAGCCATTAATAGTGCCCGACCAGTGGCAATAAACCACTCTGGCCGGGCAACGTGCCATTACTTAATGAGCCAAAATATCGACTTAATTCCCCAAAATCGCACTCATATCTTGCTCTACGGTGGTAATAGGACGCATACCAAATTTCTCGTAGAGGATGGCCATCAGGTTGTCAGTCAGGAAACCTGGCGCGGTCGGGCCGGTATAAATATTTTTGACACCCAATGAC
The DNA here is from genome assembly GCF_048593855.1 of Yersinia sp. 2542 StPb PI. NCBI lineage: Bacteria > Pseudomonadati > Pseudomonadota > Gammaproteobacteria > Enterobacterales > Yersiniaceae > Yersinia > Yersinia sp. 2542 StPb PI. The sequence goes on along the minus strand of NZ_JAZGQA010000011.1, from coordinate 33,231 downwards.
AACAGGGTCAGGAGAATGACAATAGCTTTCTGTTCAAACCATGACAGTACCAGACTGAGTGGCAGGTCATTGACGGTACAACCCAGTTTTTCTGATAATTTAACCGCCAGCATGATGGCGGAGTAAGCATCATTACACTGGCCGACATCCAGCAGGCGTGGCAAGCCTTCCAAGGTACCAAAATCCAGTTTGTTGAAGCGATATTTGCCGCAAGCCAGTGTCATGATGATGCAATCTTGTGGCACACTGCGGGCAAAATCAGTGAAATAGCTACGTTCTGTACGGCTACCGTCACATCCCCCGACCAGGAATACATGACGCAGCTTTTTAGTGGCGACCAAATCAATAACGGTATCTGCCGCATTCAGCAAGGTCTGGCGGCCAAAACCGACAGTAATCAGGTGTTCCAGCTCATTATACGGGAAGCCAGCCATCCCCAATGCCTGTTCAATGACGCGGGTGAAATCCTCCCCATCCAGGTGATTAACACCCGGCCAGCCAACAATACTGCGGGTCCAAATACGATCACCGTAATTGCCTACGTTCGGGTCAATGATACAGTTAGATGTCATTAGGATCGGACCGGGGAATTTGGCGAATTCGGTCTGCTGATTCTGCCAGCCACTGCCGTAGTTACCCACCAGATGTGGATAGCGTTTTAACTCAGGGTAGCCGTGAGCAGGCAGCATTTCACCGTGGGTATAAATATTAACGCCGGTTCCCTGAGTTTGCTCCAACAGCATTTGTAAGTCTTTGAGATCATGACCGGAGATCAAGATAGCTTTACCGGCAACCGGGCGCACATTCACCGATGTTGGCTGCGGATCGCCATAGGCTTGGGTTTCGCCGTGGTCCAAAATGGCCATCACATTGAAGTTCATTTTGCCAATACCCATTGCATTATTCAGTAGCGTGTCGACATCACGCGGTTGGGTACCCAACCAGGCCATATAAGCATGATAATCAGCATAAATCTGCTCATCGAACTGCCCCAGGACATGGGCATGTTCCATATAGGCCGCCGCCCCCTTCAGTCCATACAAACACAGCATGCGCAAGCCGTGGATATCGTCACCGACGTCAGCTTTATCGTTGTTCAGCGCAAATTGCAGCGATTGTTGTTGCAGGGTAGGGATATCGTCGGACAGTAGTTGTAGCTCAGCCAGTGGGTGATCAACCGTGATAGTGCTATCAAGCAAGCGGCAACGAATGGCCAGTGATTGGCGCAATAAGATGGCTTCTTTCGCGTAACCGACGATTCTGTCTGAGTCGAAATTCACATTGGTCAGGGTCGAGAAAAAAGCTCTGGGTGCAAAGCTATCAATCTGATGATCGATAATACCAAGTTCGCGGGCGGTCAATGCCCATGCGGAAAGCCCTTGCAGTACAGCAACTAATAGGTCTTGTAAATCAGAGGTTTCGGCGGTTTTCCCGCACATCCCCTGCGCGTAAGAGCAGCCGTTACCCGCAGGTGTTCGGATAGTTTGTTCACATTGCACACAGAACATAATTATTTTTCCTTTTAAAGTTGCATTTGTAATGCGTGTTTAAAAGCATAGAGGTGCACCCGAGGTTTAAAAAGGCTTTTTTAATGCAACTTTCACTTGTTTTGATTTGGCGCAACTTTTGCTGCGAATGAGAATTTATTCACTATTAGGCAGGAAGAGCGCGCAGTGAATCGGCTGATCCACTGCGCTGGGTAATAAAGTGATTAAGAAAAGAAAGCGATCAATACCGGGGCCAGTAAGCTTAGCAAGAAACCGTGGACGATAGCGGCAGGGACCATCTCCAGCCCACCACTGCGCTGCAATACTGGCAAGGTGAAGTCCATAGAAGTGGCGCCACATAAGCCAAGCGCCGTGGAGCGGCTACTGCGGACTAAGGTTGGAATCAGCATGATGGCTACTAATTCACGCGCCAAATCGTTAAAGAATGCGGCACTACCAATTACTGGGCCGAACGCATCAGTCAGCAAAATACCAGACAGTGAATACCAACCAAAGCCAGAGGCCATCGCCAGCCCGGTTTTAACCGGCAAACCGATCAGTAGTGCAGCAAGCATACCACCGAGTAAGGCACTGATTGCTACCACAAATGCCACCATGGTGCCACGGCGGTTCAACACTATCTGGCGCAGTGTCATACCACTGTTACGCAATTGAATCCCCACTAAGAACAGCAGGAAAATCAGTGCCAACTCGCTGCCTTTGGCGGCAAACTGCAACCACTCCCATTGGCTTAGACCCAACAGGAAGCCAACAATGACCACGCCGCACAGTTTTAATGACTCTAGTGCCATATGCAGCCGTGAGGGTAATGCTTCCTGCCGATGAGTATTCTTCCACGGTATTTTGCGTTCGAGCAAAAACAGTGCGAGCAAATTGGCACAAAAAATACACAGAAAAAAGATGCCGGTGTACTGGAAAATGAGCAGCAGGTTAGCGCTGAGGTTTTCCAAAAAGGCCAGGCTGATCCCCATAAAAAATAAAATAACGTAAACCATCCAGCTTAATAGACGGTTGATTAATTGAATTAATGGTTTGCGACTAAGTGGGATCAGATAACCAATAATTAACGGCAAAAGTATGATCAACAATCCTGAATACACGAGTTATACCGTCCTATACCCTTCTTCATTGACGTTACTGTGGTGTTAGCTGCACTTGCCCACCCGAATCACTTATCGATGTAAGCTCATCGGAATGAATGAACCTCCTTGAGACTCACCCTGTGAACGAGCATGAATGTTGTGCAAATCGGTTCGAGACCGATTAATCATTCGTTTGTGGACTTGTTGTAACGCCAATGACTTTGGTTATCATGAGCAGATGAATAATGAGCTGTGGCGCAATAAGCTATCTAAAATCAGAGACAGAGTAAAGCAGTACGCACGGGCCGCGGCACTTGACCCGTAAGGTTTTTTTGCGTCTGGCGTCAAGACAATCGACTATGATTGCTGAGTTAACAGTGTTATCTGTAGTATCAGTATGAATAAATTCGCACCGGAGGCGTAGCATGTATCTTGAACGTGTTGATATTGTCGGTTTTCGCGGTATTAATCGTATTTCATTGAGCCTTGACGATAATACTGTGCTGATCGGTGAGAACGCCTGGGGTAAATCCAGCTTATTAGATGCGCTCACGCTGCTGTTGTCTCCCGAACCTCAACTCTATCATTTTACCGTGCAGGATTTTTATTATCCGGCAGGGGACGAGACGGCTAAAGAGCGCCATTTACAGGTTATTTTTACCTTTTGTGAGAAAGACATTGGTCATTGGCACTCCCCACGTTACCGCCATTTAGCCCCATTATGGATAAAAAATGATGATGGTCTGCATCGTATTTATTATCGGGTCGAGGGGGAACTGGCTGATGATGGCACGGTGTGTACCTGGCGTACGTTCCTTGATTTAGAAGGCCAGCCACTGTCTTTGCACGATATTGAGAAGTTGGCACGTGGCGTTATTCGTATCCACCCGGTATTGCGATTGCGTGATGCGCGCTTTATGCGCCGGCTCCGTAGCAGCACTGAAAACAGCCATGCACCTGATAAAGTGGCGTTGAACCAGCAATTGGATCAATTAAGCCGTGAGTTGGTCCGTAACCCACAGAAACTGACTAATTCAGAATTACGCCAGGGCTTGGAGGCGATGCGCCAACTGCTGGAACACTACTTTGCCGAGTCTGGATCGCAGTCCGCCGGTTTGCGTAATCACCGTTATCGGCCACAACCGGAACGTGAAGCCTGGCTGGCCCTCGACAATATAAACCGGATGGTGGCTGAGCCGAACAGCCGCAGTATGCGGTTGATACTTTTAGGGATGTTTTCAACGTTATTACAGGCTAAAGGGCCATTGAGTCTCGATCCCCATTCTCGGCCATTGCTACTGGTAGAAGACCCTGAAACCCGCTTGCATCCGATAATGCTGTCCGTCGCCTGGGGGTTGCTCAGCCAGCTCCCTCTGCAACGGATTACCACGACAAATTCCGGTGAGTTAGTGTCATTAGTGCCGATAGAGAGCATTTGCCGATTGGTGCGCGAATCGGCAAAAGTCGCGACTTATCGTATTGGCTCTCGTGGCATGAGCCCTGAAGATAGCCGCCGTATCGCTTTCCATATTCGTTTCAATCGGCCCTCAGCCCTGTTTGCCCGTTGCTGGCTGCTGGTGGAAGGTGAAACAGAGATCTGGTTACTCAATGAGTTTGCTCGCCAGTGTGGTTACCACTTTGAAGCTGAAGGGGTAAAAGTGATTGAGTTCGCTCAGAGTGGTTTGCGCCCGCTGCTTAAGTTTGCCAACCGGATGGGCATTCAATGGCATGTTCTGACTGATGGCGATGATGCCGGTAAAAAGTATGCCGCCACGGTGCGTAATATGGCGGACAACGGGCGCGATCATGAACGGGATCGTCTGACTATATTGCCAGCACCAGATATGGAACACTTTTTATATCGCGCTGGTTTTGATGATGTCTATCATCGGATCTCAGCAATTCCTGCCAATGCCAAAATGCAGCCGCGTAGGGTGATTGAAAAGGCGATTCACCGTACCTCCAAGCCGGATCTGGCTATTGAGGTTGCCAGTCAGGCCAAAGAGAGGGGGGTAGAATCTGTCCCCCTATTACTGAAAAAAATGTTCTCTCGCGTAGTTTGGCTGGCGCGTGGTCGAGCCGATTAGCACCAGATCACTTCAATACGGATCACGCCACGTCGTGAGTAAAATGCGCGGCTAACGCACCCTCCAGTTGTGCAAGTAACTCATAGCGGCGGCGATATTCTGCCCGTTTTTTGCTAGCAATATCTTCAATCGGTTTACGCGCGATTTTGGTTGGTAAATTGAAATGGCCTTCTGTGCACGCTTCTCCGCCAACAGACAACCAAAAACTGTCATAGTCAGCATGCAATTTCTCTTTTTTCTTGGCCCGATAGCGCCAGTTTTGATAAATGTGCGTTTCATTCCCCACGGCTTTAATTTGTGTTATTCCCATTAACTCTGCCAGACAGCATGCGGCTTCCAATACCAAACGTTTAGGGAATAAACCATGACAAGCTTTAGTGCTGGTGTGAATTGCGCTGTGTGGTGTTCCATTATCGGCACCTTGTAACCCACCAATAAACAATGTTTTTTGCTGTTGATAGTAAAACAGGCTGAAAGTCAGCACCGCCAGCGTTTGCTGTTGCTCATTTGCCAGCATCAGCGTAATTTCTCCCTCCTTATTGAGTTTTGGAATAACACCCAAATAAAGAGAATACTTTTCCTCATTCTTGCCAATTAATTCAGCCAGTTTATAGGGCGAAGTATGCAAGTAGTTGCGACGTAATGCCGCAGGCATACATTGGTTTACCAAGAGGAAATGATCCTGTAGCACCCCCAGTTTTTGACGATTATTGAGCGTGTTAGTCAGATAAGGACGATGCAACTTACAAGGCAAATCGGGTTGTGCGCGCAGTATACTGTTTAGTAACGGTTGTTTTACCAGTACACCCAATAAACGAAAGGTCAGTTTTGGGCTGATAAGGGTCCGGGCGATAAATTTAAGCCGAAACTGCAACTTTTGCCATGAGCCGCCCAGAGCCTGACTACCTTTGAATAGCAATGTAATTAACCCCCAACGGTTAATATTGTTGGGGATTGATGCTGTGTTATTGATGTTATGCATGATTAAATCCGTAATATCGCTGTGTTTCTGGCGCTATTCAAACAAACGGGAACTAAACAGAGGCTCAATGCATCTTAGATTTCGCCTATAGCACGGTTGTATTGATATTTGGTTTAGTTAAATGAGAATTTCTGATGCTATTTTCAGCAGATTGAAAAATTGACGAATAAGGAAGGTAATTGATTTGATGCAGTTCAGTCGCAGTCAGCGCCGATGGCTTACCATAATTGCCGTGTTAATTATCGGGGGTTTTTTCCTCATCAGACATCTGACGGCCCCAGCCCCGGTGCAATACCAAACAGTAAAAGTTGCCAATCGTGACTTGCAACAGAATGTTCTGGCAACCGGCAAACTCGATGCGGTGCGTAAAGTTGATGTGGGTGCACAGGTCAGTGGCCAGTTGGAAAAACTGTATGTGGAGATTGGCGATCAAGTTAAGCAAGGGCAATTGCTGGCGATGATCGACCCGCAACAGGCACAGAACCAAATTAAAGAAGTAGAGGCGACATTACAGGATTTGAATGCTCAGTTGGCACAGGCGAAGGCTGAAATGCAACTGGCCGCGGTCACCCTGCGCCGTCAACAGGATCTGGCAAAATTACAGGTGGTATCGCGCCAAGACTTGGATCAGGCCAGTACCACGCTGGCAGTGAAAAAAGCGCAGGTAGAGACGATTAATGCGCAAATTAATAAGACTAAAGCCAGTTTGGATACAGCCAATATTAATCTCGATTACACCAAAATTTCTGCGCCAATGGATGGCGATGTGGTGCAAATCACCACCTTGCAGGGGCAAACAGTGATCGCCGCGCAACAAGCGCCTAATATTCTGACGTTGGCGGATATGAGCACTATGTTGGTGAATGCGCAGGTATCCGAAGCGGATGTCATTCATCTTAAACCGGGGATGAAAGCCTCATTTACCGTGCTGGGTGATCCTGGGAAACACTTTGATGGGGTGTTAAAAGACATTCAACCAACACCAGAAAAAGTAAATGATGCCATTTTCTACTCGGCACGTTTTGAGGTGCCGAATCCAGATCGCTTATTGCGCCTGCAAATGACTGCGCAGGTTTCAATTCAACTTGCCAACGTAAAACAGGCAATGGTTATTCCGTTATCGGCCTTGGGTGATGAGTTAGGGACTAACCGTTATCAGGTCGCGGTGCTGAAAGACGGTAAAGAAGAGAAACGTGAAGTGACGATTGGTATCCGTAATAACGTTGATGCCCAGGTGATTTCTGGTTTGAATATCGGTGATGAGGTCATCGTTAGCCGCGGTGGCACGGAGGAGACGTAATGACGGCATTGCTTGAGTTAAAAGGCATCCGTCGTAGCTATCAGTCCGGTGAAGAGACCGTGGATGTATTGCAGGATGTCTCACTGACAATTAATGCCGGTGAGTTAGTGGCAATTATCGGCGCCTCCGGTTCGGGTAAATCGACGCTGATGAACATTTTGGGCTGTCTGGATAAGCCTAGTGCTGGTGTTTACCGCGTCGCAGGGCAGGATGTGGCGGTATTGGATAATGATGCACTCGCGGCTCTGCGCCGTGAGCACTTTGGCTTTATTTTCCAGCGTTATCATTTGCTGCCGCATCTCAGTGCTGCCCACAATGTGGAAGTCCCGGCGGTCTATGCCGGTTTGGGTAAAAATGAACGCCGCGAGCGGGCCAATATGTTACTCACCCGCCTGGGGCTGGGCGACCGTGTCGGGTACCAACCCAACCAGCTATCTGGTGGGCAGCAGCAGCGTGTCAGTATCGCCCGCGCCCTGATGAATGGTGGGCAGGTGATTTTGGCTGATGAGCCAACCGGTGCACTGGATAGTCATTCCAGCGTTGAAGTTATGGCTATTCTGAAACAGCTACAGCAGCAGGGGCACACGGTTATTATTGTGACTCATGACCCTACTGTTGCGGCTCAAGCTGAGCGGGTTATCGAAATAAAAGATGGCCGCATTATGGCGGATTCAGGCTCGAAAACGGTGCAAGCAGTGGCCGCTTCTGAGGCAATTAGTCTGACGCCACCCGCTCCATCATGGCAGCAACTGGCGGGTCGTTTCCGCGAGGCTTTATTAATGGCCTGGCGTGCGATGTCGGCCAATAAAATGCGCACGGCCTTGACCATGCTGGGCATCATTATCGGTATTGCCTCTGTTGTCTCTATCTTGGTAGTTGGGGATGCGGCCAAACAACTCGTTCTTGCTGATATCCGGGCTATTGGCACTAATACTATTGATGTTTATCCCGGCAAAGATTTCGGCGATGACGACCCCAGTACCCGGCAGGCATTGGTTTATGACGACATGGCAGCACTGAAAGCACAGTCCTACGTCAGTGCTGTATCCCCGACCATCGCAGGCAGTATGCGGCTCCGCTATGGCAATATTGATGTTGCCGCCAGCGTATCGGGGGTCAGTGAACAGTATTTCCGTGTATATGGTATGAAACTCGAACAGGGAACGGCCATTACCCGTGAGCAGGTTGAACGCCAGTCGCAAGTTGCTGTTATTGACCGTAATACCCAGCGCCGCTTGTTCCCGCATATGAAAGACGTCGTAGGGCAGGTCATCTTGGTGGGGAATATGCCTGCCACCGTGGTTGGGGTGGTAGAAGAAAAGCAATCTATGTTTGGTAGCAGTAAAGCGCTGCGAATATGGGTACCTTACAGCACCATGGCGAGCCGTCTGATGGGGCGTGCCTACTTTGATTCGATAACTATCCGCATTAAAGAGGGGTATAGCAGCAAAGAAGCTGAGCAGCAGCTAGTGCGGTTGTTGACGATGCGCCACGGCAAGAAAGACATATTCACCTATAACATGGATAGTTTGTTGCAAACGGCGGAAAAAACTACCCGTACCATGCAATTGTTCCTGACACTGGTGGCAGTAATTTCATTAGTGGTAGGGGGAATTGGGGTGATGAATATTATGCTGGTTTCGGTGACAGAACGCACTCGAGAGATCGGTATTCGCATGGCTGTAGGGGCGAGATCCAGTGATGTTATGCAGCAATTCCTAATTGAAGCGATTCTGGTTTGCCTGGTCGGTGGAGCTCTGGGTATCACGCTATCCTTTGCCATCGGTCTGGTTGTAGAGATGTTTCTGCCTAACTGGCAGATAGCTTTCCCGCCGGTTGCATTGTTCAGCGCATTTTTGTGCTCTACAGTGATAGGTGTGGTGTTTGGTTATCTACCGGCCCGCAGTGCTGCTCGACTAAATCCGATTGATGCATTAGCTCGAGAATAAATTGGCTCGAGAATAAATTAGCTGGTGAATAGATCAGTCAAAGGATTGAACTTGGTTCATATGGCCGCATATTAGAAGTATGAGAAATAAAAATGCCAGTCATCGTTGGCTGGCATTTTGAAACGTAATCGATGTTAGTAGCAACACGCCGCCCGGGAAATACCTTTGGCACCAGACTGTTTCGCTGATGGGCAGGTGCAGGCGAGTGAATGCGTGGTGTCAGGCCATTGCAGCGAGCTCCTGCGGTATGGCTTCTTGCAATAGGACATCTAACCCGAGTGGAACTATCAGGCTGGCATGGTTTCCTTTTGGTCCCTGATGGACATCAAAGTTAACCATCTGACCGGCTTTTAATGTGCGGTAGCCATCCATCTGAATAGTTGAATAGTGAGCGAAGATATCTTCGCCGCCGCCCTCAGGGCAAATAAAGCCAAAACCTTTGGCATTGTTGAACCATTTAACAGTACCCGTCTCCATACTTCTACGTTCCTCGCAAGGCTATTCTAGTTTGAGATGAGGTAATAACTGGTTAAAGTGAGCGCGAATTGGTTAAAACTCCAACAGCTCACGAAAATACACTCTAGTGGAAATGGCCTTAACGTCAAGGGGAGGGCTTTTGTCTGACCAAGGCAGTTATTCAAAGTTTGATGTAGCTAACGCTATTGTGTTTATCTGGTTACAATTTAATCACTTTTAACGCAAAAAAACCGACTTCTTTCTCTGGCGGCGTTATGGCATAAGTGATGTTAAAATAATAATAGATATCTGCATGAAATGGTCTTATAACCGGAGTGAGGTATTGCTCCTGTATGGTTCTGTGAAACGATGGGCAGGCAATGGGTAACAACAACGATTGGCTGAATTTTGAACATTTAGTCAAAGATAAACAGAAAGAGGCGCTCAAACCGCCGTCTATGTATAAAGTTATACTTAACAACGACGATTACACACCGATGGAATTTGTGATTGACGTTCTGCAAAAGTTCTTTTCTTATGATATTGAACGTGCAACACAACTGATGCTCAATGTGCATTATCAAGGAAAGGCGATTTGCGGTGTTTTTACTGCTGAAGTTGCAGAGACGAAAGTCGCACATGTAAATCAATACGCCAGGGAGAACGAGCATCCATTGCTTTGTACGCTGGAAAAAGCCTGATTAAGGCAATTATTGGGAGGTGCCTATGCTCAATCAAGAACTTGAACTCAGTCTCAATATGGCTTTCGCCAGAGCGCGTGAGCACAGACACGAGTTTATGACCGTGGAGCACCTATTGCTGGCATTGCTAAGCAATCCGGCTGCGCGGGAAGCGCTGGAGGCGTGTACGGTTGATCTGGTAGCGTTACGCCAGGAGCTGGAAGCGTTTATCGAACAAACCACACCAACATTACCTGTTAGCGAAGAAGAGCGTGACACCCAGCCTACGCTCAGTTTCCAGCGCGTGTTACAACGTGCAGTTTTCCACGTCCAGTCCTCTGGGCGCAATGAAGTCTCGGGTGCCAACGTGTTGGTCGCCATCTTCAGTGAACAAGAGTCTCAGGCGGCCTACCTGCTGCGTAAGCATGATGTCAGCCGTCTGGATGTAGTGAACTTTATTTCCCACGGCGCTCGTAAGGACGAACCGGGTCAAGCACCGAATGCAGAAAACCCGGTAAATGAAGAGCAGGCAGGAGGGGAAGACCGTATGGAAAACTTCACCACCAATCTGAATCAACTGGCTCGCGTGGGGGGCATTGACCCACTTATCGGTCGCGACAAAGAGCTGGAACGGACTATTCAGGTATTGTGCCGTCGGCGTAAAAACAACCCGCTGTTGGTCGGAGAATCCGGTGTCGGTAAAACGGCTATCGCGGAAGGCCTGGCCTGGCGTATCGTGCAGGGCGATGTTCCTGAAGTGATGTCGGAATGCACTCTGTACTCACTGGATATCGGTTCACTGCTGGCCGGAACCAAATACCGTGGTGACTTTGAAAAGCGTTTCAAAGCGCTGCTGAAACAGTTAGAAAATGACAAAGACAGCATCCTGTTTATCGATGAAATTCATACCATTATCGGCGCAGGTGCTGCCTCCGGTGGGCAAGTGGATGCAGCTAACCTGATTAAACCACTGCTTTCTAGTGGCAAGATCCGGGTCATTGGCTCTACCACTTATCAGGAATTCAGCAATATCTTTGAAAAGGATCGCGCACTGGCACGGCGTTTCCAGAAAATTGATATTACTGAGCCGACACCGGAAGAGACCGTTCAGATTATTAACGGCCTGAAACCGAAATATGAAGCACATCATGATGTGCGTTATACCGCGAAAGCGATACGCGCAGCGGTGGAGTTGTCGGTTAAGTATATTAATGACCGCCATTTACCGGATAAAGCCATTGATGTGATTGACGAGGCTGGTGCTCGTAGCCGCCTGATGCCACTTAATAAACGTAAGAAAACTGTCAATGTGTCGGACATTGAATCCGTGGTGGCTCGTATCGCCCGTATTCCTGAGAAGACCGTCTCTGCCAGTGATCGCGATGTGCTGAGAAATCTGAGTGATCGGCTGAATATGTTGGTATTCGGTCAGGATAAAGCTATTGATGCGCTATCCGAGGCGATCAAAATGAGCCGCGCAGGATTAGGGCATGAGCATAAGCCGGTCGGATCGTTCCTGTTTGCTGGCCCAACAGGGGTAGGTAAGACGGAAGTTACGGTGCAATTGGCCAAAGCACTGGATATCGAACTGCTGCGTTTTGATATGTCTGAATATATGGAGCGCCATACTGTTAGCCGCCTGATTGGTGCGCCTCCGGGTTATGTAGGTTACGATCAAGGTGGTCTGTTGACCGATGCGGTTATCAAACATCCTCATGCAGTTCTGCTGCTGGATGAAATTGAAAAAGCCCATCCAGATGTGTTTAACCTGTTACTACAGGTGATGGATAACGGCACTCTGACGGATAACAATGGGCGTAAAGCTGATTTCCGTAACGTCATTCTGGTGATGACCACCAATGCTGGTGTGCGTGAAACGCAACGGACCTCAATTGGTTTTAAACAGCAAGATAACAGCACTGACGCACTGGAAGAGATCAAAAAAGTGTTTACCCCGGAATTCCGTAACCGGTTGGATAACATTATTTGGTTCAACCACTTATCACCTACCGTTATTCAGCAGGTGGTCGATAAATTTATCGTTGAGTTGCAGGCGCAGTTAGATGCTAAAGGCGTATCACTGGAAGTCAGTGAAGAAGCCCGTAATTGGTTATCTGATAAAGGCTATGACAAAGCGATGGGTGCACGACCAATGGCGCGGGTGATTCAGGAGAATCTGAAGAAACCACTGGCAAACGAGCTGTTGTTTGGTTCTCTGATTGATGGTGGCTCGGTCACTGTTGGGCTGGATAAAGAAAAACAACAACTGGCTTATGAGTTTCAGAGTGCACAGAAACGCAAAACTGAAGGTGCCGTTCATTAAATGTAAGATGTCCGAAATAAGTGGCGTTGCAGTCGATGGCAAATGAAAGATTCCCGATGAGCGAGTATTGAGTGATTCGGGGGATATCGGCGTTACACGGCTACTGCGTCAAGTATACCGGGCAATAAAAAAGGGCGATAAGCTATAAACTTATCGCCCTTTTTGTTTTCCACGATTAGTGACTTTTGCATTTTGCTGTTGATTTCACGATGAATAAACCTACTCAATCGATAAAAAAAAGAAAACGCAAAACGCCCTTGCCATAAATGGGAAGGGCGCCGGAGGGGGACTACATCCTCAGAGCTCGCCAGTCTTAAACTGGCGACAGATTAGCCGATTAACGGCTACGGAAGACAATGCGGCCTTTGCTCAGGTCGTACGGGGTCAGCTCTACAGTGACTTTGTCACCCGTCAGGATGCGGATATAGTTTTTACGCATTTTACCGGAGATATGAGCGGTTACCACGTGCCCGTTTTCCAATTCAACGCGGAACATGGTGTTCGGCAGCGTATCAAGAACGGTGCCCTGCATTTCAATATTGTCTTCTTTGGCCATCGAATCCTCTAGGTGTTACTACCTTAGTTTTTAACCGGCAAGATAATGCCGAAAAACCCACATTATGTAAAGAAGTGTTGGCGGTCATCGCACCATTTCAGCAAAATTAGTCTGCCGGTAAGAGGGGATAAAGCCTAATGTGGGGTACTTTCTCAACGGTTGATCTTTACTGCATCGCGGATGAAAAATTCAACGATTGCGGTAACCAGCATTCAGCCGGTAGTGGACTAAACTGGAGTTGACTCAACTGCTGCATAAAAAAGTTTCGTGGGATCTCAATCGCACCCAGCGACGCAGTGTGAGCGTTGAGGACCTGACAGTCAATCAGTTCTCCACCTTGACGGGTAAAATGATGACAAAAAACCATTAATGCGCTTTTTGAAGCATTGTCAGCTCGGCTAAACATCGATTCTCCGCAAAACAGTTTACCCACTGCAATGCCATATAATCCGCCAACCAGTTCATTTTCCAACCAAACTTCAACTGAGTGCGCGTGCCCTAATGCATGTAATTGGCAATAAGCTTGCTGTACATCCTCGCCAATCCACGTCCCCTCATCACGTTGCGCAGCACAAGCGCTGACCACATCGGCAAAAGCATGGTTAAGTGTGAGGCGATAAGGACAACGGCGCAGAAAGCGGCGCATGCTGCGGCTAATATGCAAATCTTCCGGGAATAACACCGCGCGCGGGTCCGGCGACCACCATAGGATCATCTCTCCGGGGCTAAACCAAGGAAAAATTCCCTTCTGGTAAGCTGCCAGCAGGCGAGGAGCGGCTAAATCGCCCCCAAGAGCCAGCAAACCATTAGGTTCGCGCAGAGCCAGCTCAGGTGAGGGGAATGCAAATGACTGAGAAGATAGCTGTGTAATGCGCATAAATCCCCCTGATGATATCTTCAGGCTCATAGCCTTCGTACTTGAAGCCACAGCGTTGTTAGCTGCTACGCTAAGTTCGCTGGGTATAATAAATAACAATGAATACCACTTTTTCTTCAGTGGTTTTTATTCATATTAGCGCGAATTATGCTAATTACCTGCTCGCATCAGGTGACTCATTCACAATTCACGCAGCCCAGTGTTCAATGGCGTTGATGGAATTGGTAATAGCGCCCTTTGTGTTGCAATAAACTGTGGTGATTGCCTTGCTCGACTATCTTGCCACCATCCATCACGCAGATTCGATCCATATATTCCAGACCGTATAAACGATGAGTGACCATGATCAGGCTCTTGTGCTGACAGTGTTGGCGCAGCAGAGCCAGAATTTGTTGTTCTGTTTCAGCATCTAACCCTTCGGTAGGTTCATCAAGTAGCAAAAGAGGCGCAGGATGTAGCAAGGCACGGGCAATTCCTAAACGACGCTGTTCACCGCCAGAGAGTGGCCGGCCGCCATCCCCCATCCAGGCATTCAGTCCCTCACTGTTATCAAGTAAGTTGGCTAACCCGACGTGTTCCAAAACTGTTTTCAACTGTGCATCAGACGCCGTAGGGCAAGCCAGCAACAGATTTTCACGTAATGTACTGCTGAAGACATGTACCCGCTGGCTGACCACTGTCATCATCTGGCGCAAGGTATTTCCGTCATAATTGGCCAATGGTTCCCCATTAAGCGTGATACTTCCTTGGCTGGCATCCCAGGCCCGGGTTAATAATTGTAACAGTGTGGATTTTCCACAGCCTGTGCGCCCAAGTAGCGCAATATGCTCCCCTGCGGCCAGTGACAGAGATATATTCTGCAAAACGGGTAAGGGCTGCTGTGGGTAGGTAAAACTCAACCCTGTCACTTCTAGCGCCACCTGTGCGGCCACCTCTGGACCATTGGTCGGGAATGTCACTTCAGGCTGTTGTTCCATCAATTGCGCAACGCGGGTCGCAGAAGCGATAACTTGTCCCAAGTGTTGGAATGCACCAGCCACCGGCAGCAAGGCTTCAAATGCGGCTAAAGAGGTAAAAACAAAGAGCGCCAGTAATGCGCCTGGTTGATTATTCCCGCCAATACCTCCAGCGGCGAGCCATAAAATTAGCGTGACCGTTAGGCCAGTAGCCAGAATCATTAGCGCCTGCGCTAAACCAGCCAAGGATGCTTGCTGTTGTTGGCGTCTCATCCAGCGTTGTTCAATATCCTGCAACGAGGCACGGAATTGCTGTAACGCACCGAATACCAATAACTCTGCCTGCCCCTGTAACCAAGAGGTCAGTTGCGAACGATAGAGACCACGCAGGTCCGTCAGGTCACGACCAATGGGCTTACCGGCACGATAGAAGATCAATGGGACGAGTAGTAATAACCCCAGCAGAATTGCACCGAGTGTCAGGGCCAGATTGACATCCAGATAGCTCAAACCAAACGTCACGGCAGCAATAATTGCGATGGCGGCCACCAGCGGTGAAATGACGCGCAGATAGAGATGATCGAGGGTATCAACATCGGCGACCAACCGGTTCAGCAGTTCACTTTGGCGAAAACGGGCAATACCGGCAGGGGAGAGTGGTAGGATCTTCTGGAAAGCGAAGACCCGCAGATGTGCCAGTACACGGAATGTCGCGTCATGGCTGACAACTCGCTCTGCGTAGCGGCCCGCCGTACGGGTAATTGCGGCCCCTCGGACACCGGCAGCCGGTAGCAAGTAGTTAAACGTATATAATCCAGCAGGGCCAGCGATGGCGGTACCCGCAAGGAACCAACCTGATAATGTCAGCAAGCCGATACTGGCCAGCAGCGTGACAATTGCCAGCACGATACCCAGACAAATCAGGAACCAATGGCGGCGATACAACGCCAAAAAAGGAAGAAGTACGCGCATAATTAAAGCTCCTCACTGCGATGGGACAGCAGATTGGCAAATGAACCGTCAGACTGGCTGAGGGTGGAGTAATCACCTTGCTGAATCAGAAGGCCACTATCCATTACCCAGATTTGATCATAACCCAGCGTATCTTCTAACTGATGGGTAACCAGTAGCGTCGTCTGCCTGCGAGAGGCTTCCTCTAGTGCTTTCATCACCAATTGTTCACTGTGAGCATCAAGGCTGGCGGTGGGTTCATCCAGCAGCAATAAGCGGCACGGATTCAGTAAGGCGCGGGCAACGGCAACACGTTGCGCCTGCCCAACGGAGAGACGTGCAGAATGGTCGCCGACTTCAGTATTCAGCCCTTGTGGCAAATCAGCCAGGAATTCATTGATATAAGCACGCTCTACCGCCTGTTGCAATTGGCTGTGTGACGCATCTGGCTGGCCCAGCAAAATGTTGGCCGCCAGCGTCTGTTCCGGCAAATGTGGGTTTTGGCCAACCCAGCTTAATTGCCTACGCCACGCTGGTGCTTCCAGTTCGCGTAATTCAACCCCGTTCACTTTCAGTGAGCCGCGATAGGGTAAAAAGCCCAGCAGCAGGTTGAGTAATGAACTTTTACCTGCGCCACTCAGACCAACAATGGCAACGCGTTTGCCTGCGGGTAATAAGAACGTCAACGGTCCGGCCAACCGGGTGCCATTAGGGGCCAGAATTTCCAGTTGGTCGGCTTCTAGGGTGATAGCTTGGTTACCCGGCAGCACTTGGTCACCTTGGCCAATCGCTTCGCCTTCACTACTCAAAAATGTGACCAGCGATTCTGCTGCGCCAACTGCCTGAGCTTTTGCGTGGTAAAACGTGCCTAAATCTCTCAGCGGTTGGAAGAATTCAGGGGCCAGGATCAATACCAAAAAACCCGCAAACAGGGTGACGCCAAAACCATAACTACCAAAATTCAGTTCACCCAAATAGGAAAAACCAAAGTAGACGGCAACCACGGCAATAGAGATGGCGGCGAAAAACTCTAATACGGCTGAAGATAAGAATGCCATACGCAGCACTTCCATGGTGCGGCGGCGGAAATCTTCTGAGGCATCACGAATTTGGTCGGTTTCTGCTTTAGCGCGGTTAAATAACCGTAACGTGTCTAATCCGCGTAAGCGATCAAGGAAGTTGCCACTCAACCGTGCCAGTGCGACAAAGTTACGCCGATTGGCGTCGGCGGCACCCATCCCGACCAGTGCCATAAACAGCGGGATCAATGGCGCGGTGACAAATAAGATCAAACCTGCCGCCCAGTTGATAGGGAAGACGGCAATCAGGATAAGCAATGGAATGAATACGGCCAGATACATCTGTGGCAGATAGCGGGAGTAGTAGTCCTGCATATCTTCAATTTGTTCCAGAATGATGGTTGCCCAACTGCCCGCGGGCTTACCTTTCACCCACGCAGGGCCGAGCTGTTCTAATCGGTCTAAAACGACATTACGGATCTGCTGGCGAACTTTCATTCCGCAGATAAATCCCACCCGTTCGCGCAACCAACTGATCACGGCGCGCAATGCAAAGGTTCCGGCCAGTAGCCAAAAATCAGCAGTCAATGCCGATCGGGGGAGTTGGTCGATAATCAGAGATTGCAGCAGGGTGGCCAGTAACCATGCCTGAGCGATGATCAATAACCCGCTGAGGAGGCCAAGTAACATGGACAGGCGGAGCCAACGTTGCGCGGGGGCGCTTTGTTTTTTCAGCCAACGAATCAACTCATACTGTCTTGTTTTATTCATCAGGCAATTTATCTGCGCAGGGAGCTAGAAAATATCAAAAAGTGTTTGTCACCGCTGACGGTGGCAAACTCGCGAAAGGCAATATTACCTTGTCATGACGAGAGGTGAAACCATTAGGTTGTGATAGTCGCCGCATTCCACAACAGGAGTAATTTACTGTTTTTAATTGGGATGCGGGCGAGTGAAAATAAAAAACGGGTGGTTCACTTATCGTAAACCACCCGCCACATAGCGCTTGGATCCCCATGCGGAATCGTTACTTATCGTTTACTAGCCCATCCAGATAGCGTTCTGCATCCAGTGCCGCCATACAGCCGGTACCGGCGGAGGTAATTGCCTGGCGGTAAATATGGTCCATAACATCGCCTGCAGCGAACACACCCGGAATGGAGGTTTGTGTGGCATTACCTTGCAGACCTGACTGAACTTTGATGTAGCCGTTTTCCAGTGCCAGTTGACCATCAAAGATGGCGGTATTTGGGCTGTGGCCAATCGCAATGAAGACGCCAGCAACAGCAATCTCTTCTGTCTCACTGTTTTTGGTGGATTTAAGGCGGACACCGGTGACACCCATGTCATCACCCAAAACTTCGTCCAAGGTGCGATCAGTGTGCAATACGATGTTGCCGTTTTTTACTTTTTCCATCAGGCGATCAATCAGGATTTTCTCTGAGCGGAAGCTATCACGACGATGAATTAAATGAACTTCAGCTGCGATATTCGCCAGATACAACGCCTCTTCAACCGCAGTATTACCGCCACCGACTACTGCCACTTTCTGATTCCGATAGAAGAAACCATCACAAGTTGCGCAGGCAGAGACCCCTTTGCCTTTGAAGGCTTCTTCTGACGCCATTCCCAGATAGCGGGCAGAAGCCCCTGTAGCAATAATCAGCGCGTCACAGGTGTACTCAGCACCATCACCAAACAGGCGGAATGGGCGGTTTTGCAAATCCACGCTATTGATATGATCGAATAGAATCTCTGTTTGGAATTTTTCTGCATGCTCATGCATCCGCTCCATCAGAGCAGGGCCAGTCAATCCTTCAGGATCACCAGGCCAGTTCTCCACGTCGGTCGTGGTGGTTAACTGACCGCCTTTCTCCATTCCGGTAATCAATACAGGTTTCAGGTTGGCGCGTGCAGCATAAACCGCCGCAGTGTAACCCGCAGGGCCAGAACCCAGAATAATCAATTTGCTATGTTTAGCCGTGCTCATGAATACCTCTTTCCCACAATGGCGGACAATGTTAGCGATTGTAGGGAAAATTGGGCATTAAAAAAAGCAGACAAAAATGTTGTTAGCGATTTGTTTGATAGGTGATGCCTATTTAATGAACTAAATGTATTAAGAATCGGCAGTTAGCGGTGAAGCGACGTCAGGCTACGGGCAAATTGGACCCAAATTAATTTTTACGTTACGCGCCAACTCGCGCTGAAAAGCTTTGACCCTATAAAACATGTGGCTTGCAAGCCGATTGAGCAAAAAATAGCCATGACACTAAACCACCTTTTTGCACCATTTTATAGCAAATTTAGGGCGAAAAAATAGCTAAGGGAAACACTCTGGGATTTTAATTCTGGCACGTTCTACTGATTTAACTTCTTTTACTTTGACAATCGGCTGTGCATTTGCGAAAACATCAGTGGAAGAAGAAATTATCTGCGCGCCATAAATTTCAGATTTGGTATCAGTGATGCCAAGCGAAAACCCTGGAACGTTTTCGATTAATGCTGGATGGCGTGTGAAGTAAGTTCTCGAACAACTGTAGGGGGGAGTTTCTACGGCGGTTCGTGATGTGCTATCTCTTCCTCAACGCTAATAATCATCGAGTACCTCGCATACAGTTGGACAGACAGGGTGTGAGATAACAACGTGTTGATATATTTGCATAAAACAGGCTGCGGGTCGTTGTCTGTAGCAGGCTCGAAGTATAAGCACGATGAGAGCATGTCACAGACTCAAGGAAATTAAGAGAGACTATAAGATGATAGATAATAAAAAACGCCCGGGGAAAGAGCTTGATCGTATAGATCGTAACATCCTGAATGAATTACAAAAGGATGGGCGTATCTCTAACGTTGAGCTTTCAAAACGAGTAGGATTATCACCAACACCATGTTTGGAACGGGTTCGCCGCTTAGAGCGTCAGGGCTTCATCCATGGTTATACAGCACTGCTTAATCCACAGTATTTGGATGCGTCGCTGCTGGTTATCGTTGAGATTACTCTGAATCGTGGCGCTCCGGATGTGTTTGAGCAATTTAATGCCGCTGTTAAAAATCTTGAGGAAATTCAAGAGTGTCACCTGGTTTCCGGCGATTTCGACTATTTGTTGAAAACCCGCGTACCTGATATGTCTGCTTACCGTACATTACTCGGTGAGACCTTGCTTCGCCTGCCGGGCGTCAATGACACCCGTACCTATGTGGTCATGGAAGAAGTGAAGCAGAGTAACCGCCTAGTCATTAAAACGCGGTAAACAGGCAAGTGCAAAACCTGAGTAATTTGGTTACACTCCTGTTTATTCATACAGTTTCAACGCCGGGAGGGTTCTCGGCGTTGTCACTCATACCAGTTAACAGGAACCTGGAGAGCCTTTCTTGAGCCAGGAATATACAGAAGATAAAGAAGTTACCCTGAAAAAACTCAGCAGCGGGCGTCGTTTACTTGAGGCGGTTTTGATTGTGGTAACAATTTTGGCAGCCTACCTGATGGCGGCGCTGCTCAGTTTTAATCCTTCGGACCCAAGCTGGTCCCAGACTGCATGGCACGAGCCTATCCACAATCTTGGTGGGGGTATTGGTGCCTGGATGGCCGATACACTGTTCTTCACCTTTGGTGTTTTGGCTTACGCAATCCCTGTGATTATGGTGATGTTGTGCTGGGCGGCTTTCCGTCAGCGCGATGCCAATGAACACGTCGATTACTTTGCTCTTTCTTTACGCCTGATTGGCACATTAGCCCTGATTTTAACGTCATGTGGCCTGGCTGCATTGAATGTTGACGATCTTTATTACTTTGCCTCTGGTGGGGTAATTGGCAGCTTGTTCAGTAATGCCATGTTGCCGTGGTTCAATGGTGTCGGGGCAACACTGACATTGCTCTGTATCTGGGCTGTTGGCCTGACGCTGTTTACCGGCTGGTCATGGTTGGTCATTGCTGAGAAAATTGGCGGGGTGGTCTTAGGCTCACTGACATTTATGACTAATCGCTCACGTCGTGAAGAACGCTATGACGATGAAGATGACGATTATCAGGTTGAAGATTCCGACGTTGCTGAACAAGAGCAGGGGGCGGCTTCAAATAAAGCGCTAGCAGTAGGCGCGGCTAGCGCCGCACTTGCGGCATCTGCGGCTCATGCTGACGACGACGTGCTATTCTCCGCGCCATCAGCAACCGACGCCATCGCCAATGTGCCTGAGCCGGCCTTATCCCCAGTGCCTGGGTCCAATGGCGACTATGATCCTCTATTAAGCAGCCTGCGGGCAACAGATGATGACTATCAACCTGCTCCTGGGGCGATAGCCGAGTCTGTTAGCAGCCATAGCACGGCACCGATGACGGCTAACTCGACAGCGACACCGCCGTTATATTCGTTTGAAATTCCGCAAGAGACGCCATCACCGGTTCAGACTCGCGTTGCCACGCCTGTTGAGCGGCCAGAGCCACAAATGGGGGCATGGGATGTACCACCTGCACCTGTCAGCCATTCGCCGTTCGATTTCTCAACAGCACAGCGCCATAGTGATCAGGTCGATAGCGTTCCTAATACGAACACTGGTTTTGGCCGTGCCCTTGATGGTTTGGCCGCAGTAAGTTCGGCCAGTGATCCACTGATTAGTGACCCATTGATCAATAGCAGCTTGTCAAATAACCCATTGTCTCATCACGGTTTGTCGGGAACAGCCATCGCCGCTGCGAGTGCAGCAGCGACGTTTATGCCAGCATTTACTGCTACTAGTGACACCGGTTCTCAGGTAAAACAGGGCATCGGTCCTGAGTTACCACGGCCTAACCCAGTGCGTATTCCAACGCGGCGTGAGTTGGCCTCTTACGGTATCAAGTTGCCTTCACAACGTATGGCGGAGCAGGAACAACGCGAACAAGAAGCGCAAAATCCTCAGGTTAATGCAGCGTCGTTCGACAGCGAGCCTCTATCAGAAGATGATGATGCGTTGCAGCAGGCTATATTGCGTAAAGCGTTTGCCGACCAGCAGTCCGAGCGTTACGAGCAATCATCAGACGCAGGGGGTAATACGTTCACCGCCCCTGAGCCAGAAGATGAGCAAGCTTTAGAAGAAGCCGCATTACGGCAGGCATTCGCAGTACAACAACAGCATCGTTATGGGGCGGTTCAGCACCAAGACGCTATTCATCACCAAGACGCTACTCATCACAAAAACAGTGCCGCAGAAGGAATGCAGCCTGTTGATATCCGCCGCGCCTATACATTCTCGCCGGTCGCAGATCTTGTTGATGATAGCCCTCGTGAGCCCTTGTTTACGCTTTCTCCCTATGTTGATGAAGGGGAATCCACCGCTTCTCCAGACGCTATTTCGCCTGAGCAACCAGCGCAATATCAGCAGCCATCAGTGCATCAAACGCATTCAGGGCAAGCCACATCGGTGCCAGCACCCTATACGCAGTCTGCGGCAACGCCTACTTATGCACCGACAACAGCACATGCTCCGGTAATAGCCCCGTCTGCTGTTGAGCCAACAATACCGGTACCACCTGTCGCCCCGGTGCAACCAACGCCAGCAATGGACAGCTTGATTCACCCGTTCCTGATGCGTAATGATCAGCCGTTGATTAAACCGACCACACCACTGCCTACGCTTGATTTACTTTCTTCTCCGCCAGCGGAGGAAGAACCCGTTGATATGTTTGCTTTAGAGCAAACGGCTCGTCTGGTTGAAGCACGTTTAGGTGATTATCGGGTAAAAGCGGAAGTTGTGGGTATTTCTCCAGGGCCAGTCATTACTCGCTTTGAGTTGGATTTGGCTCCAGGTGTTAAAGCGTCGCGCATTTCCAATCTTTCCCGCGATTTGGCCCGTTCTCTATCAGCTATCGCCGTGCGTGTAGTGGAAGTTATTCCGGGCAAACCTTATGTCGGACTTGAATTGCCGAATAAGCATCGTCAAACGGTCTACCTGAGGGAAGTGCTCGACTGTGCCAAATTCCGTGATAACCCTTCTCCGCTTGCTATTGTGCTTGGTAAAGATATTGCCGGGCAGCCGGTGGTGGCAGACTTAGCCAAAATGCCACACTTGCTGGTGGCTGGTACTACCGGTTCTGGTAAGTCGGTTGGGGTGAACGCGATGATCCTCAGTATCTTGTATAAAGCTACACCGGATGAGGTGCGCTTTATCATGATTGACCCGAAAATGCTGGAGTTATCGGTGTATGAAGGCATTCCTCATCTGCTAACCGAAGTGGTTACCGATATGAAGGATGCCGCGAATGCATTGCGCTGGTGTGTCGGCGAGATGGAACGGCGCTATAAATTGATGTCGGCACTGGGCGTGCGTAATCTCGCAGGCTATAACGAGCGCGTAGCTCAGGCTGAAGCTATGGGGCGGCCAATCCCTGACCCATTCTGGAAGCCATCCGATAGCATGGACATCTCACCGCCGATGCTGGTGAAACTGCCTTATATCGTGGTGATGGTGGATGAGTTTGCCGATTTAATGATGACAGTGGGCAAAAAAGTTGAAGAACTGATAGCACGTCTGGCACAAAAAGCCCGTGCTGCCGGTATCCATCTGGTGCTGGCTACCCAGCGCCCATCGGTAGATGTCATCACCGGTTTGATAAAAGCTAACATTCCAACTCGTATCGCATTTACGGTTTCCAGTAAAATCGACTCACGGACTATCCTCGATCAGGGCGGCGCGGAATCACTGCTGGGGATGGGGGACATGCTGTATATGGCTCCAAACTCTTCGATTCCGGTACGTGTGCACGGTGCCTTTGTCCGTGACCAGGAAGTGCATGCCGTGGTTAATGATTGGAAAGCTCGAGGTCGTCCTCAATACATTGAGAGCATTCTTAGTGGTAGTGAAGAAGGGGAAGGCGGTAGTCTTGGATTGGACAGTGATGAAGAGCTGGACCCACTATTTGATCAGGCCGTGAACTTTGTGTTAGAGAAGCGCCGGGCGTCAATTTCTGGCGTGCAGCGCCAATTCCGTATTGGGTATAACCGTGCTGCACGTATTATCGAACAGATGGAAGCCCAGCAGATTGTGAGTACGCCGGGCCATAATGGTAATCGTGAAGTGTTGGCCCCGCCGCCACATGAATAGTCATATTTTGCTCTGAGGAAGTTAACATATACCCAATAGATTTCGAGTTGCAGGTAGGCGGCAACGAAATGAACCCAAGGAGTTGAGATAACTCAATGAGTTGGGTGACAAATCTGTCAGGAGCAGATTTGAACGCTGCTTGCCGCGGCCTCGCAGAGGCGAGGTCCATGGACGGGCCGAGTAGTGATGGCAGCCAACCCCCTGCATCTTGAAAGATGACGAGTATAGACAGGGCCGCTTTGCGGCCCTTATGCAAAGAAGCATAACCCCGTATTTATCAGAGAATTTTATAAGGTATTTAGAATAATGAAAAAACTGCTTGTTGCTTGCTGTCTGTTATCGGGTTTAATTTCAGCTTCAGTTCTGGCGGATGTCAGTACCGATTTGCAAGGTCGTCTGAGTAAGGTGAACAGTTTCCATGCTAATTTCTCGCAAAAAGTGACCAGCGCTGATGGCGCGACGGTGCAGGAAGGTGAAGGGGAGCTGTGGGTGAAACGGCCAAATCTGTTTAACTGGCATATGACCTCACCGGATGAAAGCGTACTTATCTCAGACGGGGAAACCTTGTGGTTCTACAACCCTTTTGTTGAGCAGGCCACGGCAACCTGGTTGAAGAATGCAACCGGTAACACCCCGTTTATGCTGATTACCCGCAACAACCCGGATGACTGGAAACAGTACAATGTTAAGCAGAAAGGTGATGATTTTGAACTGACACCTAAAAGTGCCAGCGGTAATCTGAAGCAATTTGCCATTACAGTTACGCCAACGGGGACTATCAAGAGTTTTACTGCGGTTGAGCAAGATGGGCAGCGCAGTGCTTACACCCTGAAAGGCCAGCAAAATAGCTCGGCTGACGCCAGCAAATTTAAATTTACCCTACCAAAAGGGGTGACGCTGGACGACCAGCGGCAGTGAGGTTTGTGTGAGTAATATGTCCCTCGACTTTTCCCAAAATGAGTTTCAGCCACTGGCCGCGCGGATGCGGCCTTTGACGTTGGATCAATATATTGGTCAGCAACATTTGCTGGCACCGGGTAAACCGCTACCACGGGCAATCGTTGCGGGGCAGTTACACTCCATGATCCTCTGGGGGCCACCTGGAACGGGCAAAACCACATTGGCGGAAATTATTGGTCGTTACGGTCAAGCTGATGTGGAACGCATTTCTGCCGTGACCTCCGGTATTAAAGAGATTCGTGAGGCCATCGAACGCGCACGGCAAAACCGTGATGCTGGTCGGCGCACTATCTTGTTTGTTGACGAAGTCCATCGTTTCAATAAAAGCCAGCAGGATGCTTTTTTGCCGCATATTGAGGATGGCACTATTACCTTTATCGGTGCTACGACTGAAAACCCCTCGTTTGAACTGAATTCGGCATTGCTCTCCAGAGCGCGGGTTTATTTGCTTAAGGCATTAACCGCCGCAGATATCGAGAAAGTGATCGATCAAGCGATGTCAGACGGCAGCCGTGGCTACGGTGGGCAGAATATCAAACTGCCGGACGAGACCCGCCGCATGATGTCGGAGCTGGTTGGTGGTGATGCTCGTCGCGCGTTAAACAGCCTTGAGATGATGGCAGATATGGCAGAAATAGATGCCAACGGGGTGCGAGTATTAACCCCTGATTTGCTGAAAGAAGTGTCTGGCGAGCGGAGCGCCCGTTTTGATAACAAAGGTGATCGTTATTATGATCTGATCTCGGCGGTGCATAAATCCATTCGCGGCTCGGCCCCGGATGCGGCGCTATATTGGTATGCGCGTATTATCACCGCAGGGGGGGATCCCCTTTATGTCGCCCGCCGTTTATTGGCTATTGCCTCGGAAGATGTCGGTAATGCGGATCCACGCGCTATGCAAGTGGCTATATCAGCGTGGGACTGTTTTACTCGAGTCGGTCCGGCAGAAGGTGAAAGGGCGATTGCTCAGGCCATTGTTTATCTGGCTTGTGCACCAAAAAGTAATGCGGTTTATTCCGCGTTTAAAGCAGCGATGCAGGACGCGCGTGATAAGCCTGACTTTGATGTGCCAGAACACCTACGTAACGCACCGACCAAACTGATGAAAGAGATGGGGCTTGGGGCGGAGTACCGATATGCCCATGATGAACAGCATGCTTATGCTGCGGGTGAGAACTATTTCCCGCCAGAAATGGCCGCGACTCGCTACTATTCACCCTCATCCCGTGGTCTGGAAGGTAAAATCGGTGAAAAGCTGGCATGGTTGGCTGAGCAGGATCAAAATAGCCCGATAAAACGCTACCGCTAGTCTTGCTGTTGCGGTAAGGTTAGCGCTATATGGTAAGTGGCTGTTTATACCGCTTATGTCATGAAATTCTCCTTTAATAACCATTATGCCCAAAATAGTTGAAGTGGCAGGTAGGCAGCAAGTAAGCGAGTCTCGATGAGTTTACTGAGGTAAGTGATTCGGGTGAGAGAACGCTGCTAATACCGCTGCAACTTCAAAGATGAAAGGCATTCTATAACTACAAGCACAGGACTAGCATGCTCGATCCCAATATGCTGCGCAATGAGCTAGACGCAGTCGCCGAAAAACTTGCTCGCAGAGGTTTTAAACTTGATGTTCAGATGTTGCGCCAACAAGAAGAGCGCCGCAAAGTTTTACAGGTTGAAACAGAAAGTCTGCAAGCAGAACGTAACTCCCGATCGAAATTGATTGGTGCGGCCAAGGCGCGTGGCGAAGATATCGAGCCATTACGTCTGGAAGTAAATGCGCTGGGTGAAAAGCTGGATGCGGCTAAGGCCGAGCTGGACAAACTGCAAAACGAAATCCGCTTACTGGCGTTGTCTATTCCTAACCTGCCGGATGATTCTGTCCCTGTGGGTAGAGATGAGAAAGACAATCTTGAAGTCAGCCGTTGGGGTGAGCCGCGTAAGTATGATTTTGAAGTGAGAGATCACGTCTCGCTGGGCGAAATGGCCGGTGGCCTTGATTTTGCTGCCGCAGTGAAGCTGACCGGTGCGCGTTTTGTGGTAATGAAAGGGCAAATAGCCCGTATGCACCGTGCGTTATCCCAGTTTATGCTGGACCTGCATACCGAAAAACACGGTTATCAAGAAGCTTATGTTCCTTATCTGGTTAACCATGCCACTTTGTACGGTACTGGCCAGTTACCTAAGTTTGGTGAAGATTTATTCCACACCAAACCGCTGGAAGAAGAGTCAGATAGCAGTAACTATGCACTGATTCCGACCGCTGAAGTGCCGCTGACCAATCTGGTACGCGATGAGATTCTGGAAGAAGACACTCTGCCATTGAAAATGACGGCCCATACCCCATGCTTCCGTTCTGAAGCGGGTTCCTATGGTCGTGATACCCGTGGCTTGATTCGTATGCATCAGTTCGACAAAGTTGAGATGGTGCAGATTACTCGTCCGGAAGATTCGATGGAGGCGCTGGAAGAGTTGACCGGTCATGCAGAGAAAGTTCTGCAATTACTGGACCTGCCATACCGCAAAGTGCTGCTGTGTACTGGTGATATGGGCTTTGGTTCCAGCAAGACTTACGATTTGGAAGTATGGCTGCCAGCGCAGGATACTTACCGTGAAATCTCTTCCTGTTCTAACATGTGGGATTTCCAGGCGCGCCGTATGCAAGCTCGTTGCCGCAATAAAACCGATAGAAAAACCCGTTTAGTTCATACCCTGAATGGTTCTGGTTTGGCGGTTGGCCGCACCCTGGTTGCAGTGCTGGAAAACTACCAGCAGGCAGATGGCCGAATTGAGGTTCCAGAAGTATTACGCCCATATATGGGTGGCCTGGACTTTATCGGTTAATAACATACGGATTAATCACTAATCCAATATGCAGAAAGCGCCTCAGGGCGCTTTTTCTTTTTGGCGTATAGCCAGAGTAAAGGCTGAAGATTGTCAGTAGGTGCTTCCAACATATTGTGCTATCCCCTCCCGCGCAGTAATTGACTTTTATATCGCCGGTGGCATGATGCGCTCACTTTTATCGTCCCGACGGCTCCTGTCTTATTATGTCCGCATATTCTCGCCCGGTTCTGCTTCTGCTCTGTGGGCTTTTGCTGTTTACGATTTCTATCGCGGTGTTAAATACATTGGTTCCCTTATGGTTATCTCATCAACAATTGCCAACCTGGCAGGTGGGGATGGTTAGCTCGTCTTATTTTAGTGGGAATCTGGTTGGGACATTGATTGCGGGGCGCTTGATCCAGCAATTTGGATTTAATCGCAGCTACCATTACGCCTGTTTTTTATTTGCGTTGGCGACTTGCGGATTAATGCTATCAGTGGATTTCTGGAGTTGGCTGGGATGGCGCTTTTTGGCGGGCGTCGCCTGCGCTCTGATTTGGGTCATTGTTGAGAGTGCGTTACTGCGTAGTGGCACGTTAACCAATCGTGGGCAACTGCTGGCGGCTTATATGATGGTCTATTATCTGGGAACCGTCACCGGGCAATTATTATTAGGTGTCGTGTCAACGCAATTACTCAATGTTATCCCTTGGGTCAGTACATTGGTCATTACGGCCATGCTGCCGCTGTTGTTTGCCCACTTCTCGCATCAGGGTAGCAGTGAGTCCTCACACATTGCCATTTGGCCGATGCTTAAGCGCCGTAGCGCTCGCCTGGGCATTAATGGCTGCATTATCTCAGGGATACTGTTAGGTTCGCTCTATGGCCTGTTGCCGCTCTATCTATCACATCAGGGCATGAGTGATGCCAGCGTTGGATGGTGGATGGCTTTACTGGTTAGCTCAGGCATTATCGGTCAATGGCCGATAGGCAAAATGGCGGACCGTTATGGTCGTTTACTGGTGCTGCGCATTCAGGTGTTTGTCGTCATCCTCGGCAGTGTAGCTATTTTAGGTAATTATGCCCTGGCTCCGGCATTATTTATTCTGGGATGTGCCGGTTTTACCCTTTATCCGGTCGCCATGGCCTGGGCGTGTGAAAAGGCCAGTGCTGATGAGTTAGTGGCGATGAATCAGGCATTACTGATGAGTTATACCCTCGGCAGCCTGACCGGCCCAACCATGACTTCCCTGCTGATGCAGCGCTATTCCGATAATTTACTGTTTATCATGATAGCCGCTGTCGCCTTAGTGTATTTGATGATGTTGCTGCGTAAGCCAGGTAAACAACAGACCCCTTACGCTGCCATATAACAACCAAAAAAATACCGCCAGTGGCATAACCCAATTTGGCGGTATCTATGGGGATGCGTTAATTAACTGACTACGCCCCCCTTCTTGTTTGAAGTTGCCGCACCATTAGCTGCTTGCAACTGTAATGACTTAATATATTACTTTGTGACCATAGCTTTCGAGAATGCCTTTCACCCGATCCATGATCTCTGCGGTAGGGGGCTTCACCCCATCCAGTTTGTATTCTTCACCCATGGCGACCCATTTGTGCTTACCCAACTCATGGTAAGGCAGTAATTCGATTTTCTCGATATTGGTCATGTTCTGGGTAAACTCGCCTAACATGTGCGCCGATTTATCATCATCTGACCAACCCGGCACCACCACATAGCGGATCCAGGTTTTCTGGTTACGTTTTGCCAAGTAACGGGCAAACTCCAGTGTTCGATGATTCGATACCCCCACCAGATTCTGATGCACACTGTCATCCATCTGTTTTAAATCCAGCATCACTAAATCTGTGGCATCAAGTAACTCATCGATGACCGGATCATAACGGCGTACAAAACCATTGGTATCCAGACACGTATGGATACCAACTTCATGACACGCACGAAACCAATCGCGCACAAACTCGGCCTGCAAAATAGCTTCGCCACCTGATGCAGTCACACCGCCGCCAGATGCATTCATAAAGTGGCGATAGGTGATGGCTTCTTTGACTAATTCTTCAACGGTAACTTCTTTACCGCCGTGGGTATCCCAAGTATCACGGTTATGGCAATACAGGCAACGCATCAAGCAGCCCTGGAAGAATACGATAAATCGGATACCCGGGCCGTCAACAGTGCCACAGGATTCGAATGAGTGAATACGACCAAGTACTGACATAGCAGGATTTCTCCAACGCTGGATGAATAAAGGCCCCACTAAAGTGGAGCCTTTAAGTTTATGCCATTTTACTGCGGCAGGGAATTATATCGACTGTGTAAAGGTACGAGTAATTACATCCTGCTGTTGTTCTTTGGTCAGCGAGTTGAAACGTACTGCGTAACCCGATACACGGATAGTCAACTGCGGATATTTTTCCGGGTTTTCCATCGCGTCTAACAGCATTTCACGGTTCATTACGTTCACGTTCAGGTGTTGACCACCTTCGATGGACGCTTCGTGATGGAAGTAACCATCCATCAGACCGGCCAGGTTAGCTTTACGTACTTCGTCATCTTTGCCTAATGCGTTTGGCACGATAGAGAAGGTGTAAGAGATACCATCTTTCGCGTAAGCAAACGGCAGTTTAGCAACCGAAGTCAGAGAGGCAACAGCACCTTTCTGGTCACGGCCATGCATTGGGTTAGCACCTGGACCGAATGGTGCACCAGCACGGCGACCATCTGGGGTGTTACCGGTTTTCTTACCATAAACCACGTTAGAGGTGATGGTCAGCACGGACTGAGTTGCCACTGCACCACGGTAAGTACGCAGCTTCTGAATTTTCTTCATGAAGCGCTCAACCAGGTCACAAGCGATATCATCAACGCGTGAATCGTTGTTACCAAACTGTGGATATTCGCCTTCGATGTTGAAGTCGATAGCCAGGCCGTCAGCATCACGGATGGTGCTTACTTTGGCATACTTGATAGCAGACAGGGAGTCAGCAGCAACAGACAGACCTGCAATACCACATGCCATAGTACGGTAAACATCACGGTCATGCAGTGCCATTAGCGCAGCTTCATAGCTGTACTTGTCATGCATGTAATGGATGATGTTCAGCGCGGTAACATATTGTTTAGCCAGCCAATCCATAAAGTGGTCCATGCGTTCCATGACTTTGTCATAGTCCAGCACGTCATCCATCATTGGCGCTTCTTTCGGGCCAACCTGGATCTTCATTTTTTCATCAACGCCGCCGTTGATTGCGTACAACATGGTTTTCGCCAGGTTGGCACGGGCACCAAAGAACTGCATTTGTTTACCGACAATCATCGGGCTAACACAACAAGCGATAGCATAGTCATCGTTGTTGAAGTCAGGGCGCATCAGATCATCGTTTTCATATTGCACAGATGAAGTATCGATGGAGACTTTAGCCGCATACTTTTTAAAATTCAGTGGCAGCTTTTCAGACCACAGAATGGTCATGTTCGGCTCTGGAGACGGCCCCATAGTGTACAGGGTGTTCAGGAAGCGGAAGCTGGTTTTGGTCACCAGAGTACGGCCATCAACGCCCATACCGGCCAGAGACTCAGTTGCCCAGATTGGGTCACCAGAGAACAGTTCATCATACTCAGGGGTACGCAGGAAGCGAACCATACGCAGTTTCATAACCAAATGGTCAATCAATTCCTGCGCTTCAATTTCAGTCAGCTTACCTTCTTTCATGTCACGTTCGATGTACACGTCAAGGAAGGTAGATACACGACCGAAGGACATTGCCGCACCGTTTTGGGATTTAACCGCAGCTAAATAGCCGAAGTAGGTCCACTGTACTGCTTCACGGGCGTTAGTTGCCGGACCTGAGATATCACAGCCATATTTGGCCGCCATTTCTTTGATTTGAGCCAGAGCACGATGCTGTTCAGCAATTTCTTCGCGCAACTGGATAGTCATTTCCAGGTCTTTGCCGTTTTCCAAATCATCTTGCAATGAATTGAACTGAGCCAGTTTGTCTTTCATCAGGAAGTCGATACCGTAAACGGCTACACGACGATAGTCACCGATGATACGGCCACGGCCATAGGCATCTGGCAAACCAGTCAGTACACCAGATTTACGGCAGTTCAAGATGTCTTTGGTATAAACGTCGAACACACCTTGGTTGTGTGTTTTACGGTAATCGGTGAAGACTTTTTTCAGTTGTGGGTCAAGTTCACGACCATAAACTTTGCAAGAGCCTTCTACCATTTTAATGCCACCGAATGGGATCAGTGCACGTTTCAATGGTTTTTCAGTCTGCAAGCCAACGATGGTTTCCAGATCTTTATTAATATAGCCAGCATCATGAGATGTGATGGTTGCAGCTACGTCGGTATCGAAATCAACTGGCGCATGGGTGCGGTTTTCCAGTTTGATGCCTTCCATAACCTGCGCCCACAGTTTGTCGGTCGCATCGGTAGGGCCGGCAAGGAAGGACTCATCGCCTTCATAAGGGGTATAGTTCTTCTGGATGAAGTCACGAACGTTTACACCGTTCTGCCAGTCACCCTTGGTAAAACCTTGCCATGCTTTGGCCAATTTTTCATTAAGTTCGGTCATAATGCATCTACCTTTTAATGTTAATTTCTTCGAAAACCAGACGTAGCGGCCACATATTAATGTTGCTGGTCACCGCGCAGATAAATTACCCAATAAGTCAACCCAACCAATAATCCGCCACCAATGATGTTACCGATGGTGACTGGGATCAGGTTATCAATAATAAAGTTACTTACGGTTAAGTGAGCAAATTGCTCAGGTGTTGATCCTATGGATTGCCAAAACTCAGGCGAAGCGAAATTTTTAATCACAATGCCCATAGGAATCATAAACATATTTGCGATGCTATGCTCAAAGCCGCTGGCAACAAACATCCCCACCGGTAAGATCATTGCGAACATTTTATCCATTATGGTACGGCCGGAGTAACTCATCCATACCGCCAGACAGACCATCAGGTTAGCTAAAATACCCAAACACACTGCTTCAATAAAAGTATGGTGCAATTTATGGTCGGCTGTTTGCAAAACATTCAGACCCCATTGACCATTCGCCACAGTATGTTGGCCTGCGAACCAAATAAGACACACAAAGAACAGTGCACCGAACAGATTCCCAATATAGACATTAACCCAGTTACATGCCAATTGACGCCATGTGATACGGCCGCTGGCTTTAGCGACAGTTGTGAGTACGGTCGATGTGAAGAGATCACCCCCACACACCACCACTAACATTAGCCCCAGGGAGAAACAAATACCACCAACCAATTTGGCAAAGCCGAAAGGCACGCCAGCAGTACCGGTAGTCGCTGTAATATAAAAAACAAACGCAATTGAAATAAACACACCAGCAGTAATCGCTAAATAAAAGGTTTTTAGCGGATGCTTGGTGGCTTTATAGACACCGGCATCTTCGGCTACTTTAGCCATTGCCGCAGGTAATAATGCATCGAAGGGGTTGTCAGCTTTCACACTAACTCTCTCTTAAGGGTTAATAAAGCACAACGAGATACTAGCAAAGCAGTATAGCGTGAAAATTGATATGGATCATATTGCGCGAGTTTAGTTAGCTGTGAAACACCATAAAATATAG
>NZ_JAZGQA010000119.1:0-14586 GCF_048593855.1 Yersinia sp. 2542 StPb PI | reverse complement strand
CTGTTATCAAACTATTATGATAAAAACAACCACATCACTGGCTGTGCTTTACATCTTTAAAGTTCATTCAAATTCAATACATCACGCATATCAAATAAGCCATTATCCCGCATTGACACCCAAATAGCCGATTTAACCGCGCCATTGGCGAAAGTCATGCGACTGGTCGCTTTGTGTGTGATTTCAACGCGCTCGCCAATATCAGCAAACATAGCCGTATGCTCTCCAACAATATCGCCAGCACGTACGGTTGCGAAACCGATAGTGCCGGGTTTGCGTTCGCCGGTATGACCTTCACGGCTATAAACCGCGCAATCTTTCAGTGAACGCCCTAGTGAGTCAGCAATTGCCTCCCCCATCGCCAGCGCGGTACCTGAAGGTGCATCAACTTTATGCCGATGATGTGCCTCGATTATTTCGATATCGGTATAGTCACCCATCACTTTCGCTGCCTTCTCTAGCAGCTTTAGCACCACATTAACCCCAACACTGAAATTGGCAGCGAACACAATAGCAATGTCCGTTGCCGCAGCCCTGATTGCTTCTTTACCTGCATCATCAAAGCCAGTAGTGCCAATTATCATCGCCTTACGATATTGATGACAAATGGCTAAATGCTCCAGCGTGCCCTCAGGCCGGGTAAAATCGATCAAAACATCAAAATCATCAATTACATTAGATAAATCATCACTTACTGTGATTTTTAACAACCCCGTTCCGGCCAGTTCGCCAGCATCACTCCCCACTAATGTCGATCCAACACGTTCAACAGCAGCCCCCAGCACCACACCTTCAGTGTGAGTAATTGCCTGGATAAGTTGTCGGCCCATACGGCCGCCCGCGCCGACAACAGCGATACGAATTGTTGAATCAGTCATACTTCCTCTCATATTGTGTCATCTACCCTGACCAAGGTTCAGATTAGCCGCCCGCTATGGACTCTGCCAGCCTATTTAATCTGTATTAGAAAAAAATGATATACGCATGCTTTTATCAGTGAAACCACTTAATTCCTTAAATACGCGGTAACACTTCATCTGGCATAATGCGGTTATTTCGCATATTCATGCAGTTATGGTGGAATACACCCATAAAAAAGCAGCCACTGAGGGCTGCTTTTTAACGTTGAAGCACGGTATCAATCAGTCAATCTGTTTTACATCGACACGTAATTCTTTAGGTACTTCGAAGACGATACTCTCTTCACGGCCACTAAGTTCGATAGACCCACCAGCACCGAGAGCTTGCAAGCGCGCAATAACTTGCTGTACCAGAATATCGGGAGCAGATGCGCCAGCGGTAACACCGATACACGCAGCCCCCTGTAACCATAACTCTTGTATATCGGCCGCTGAATCAATGAGATAAGCAGGCTTACCCATCCGCTGTGCCAACTCAGCCAACCGATTAGAGTTAGAGGAGTTTTTCGAGCCAACCACTAAGACCACATCGGCATCATTAGCCAGATTGCGCACCGCTTCTTGCCGGTTGGTCGTGGCATAGCAGATATCATCTTTGCGTGGACCGACAATCTTCGGGAAACGCTGGTGTAAGGCATCGATAATTGCAGAGGTGTCATCAACCGACAATGTCGTCTGTGTCATAAAGCACAGATTGTTCTCATCTTTAACCTGCAAAGCCCATACATCATCAGGTGATTCAACCAGATACATCCCCCCTTTCGGGTTGCTGTATTGCCCCATGGTACCCTCCACTTCCGGGTGACCGGCGTGGCCTATCAAGATGGCTTCTTTACCCTTGCGACTAGCACGTGCGACTTCCATATGAACTTTGGTCACCAATGGGCAGGTTGCGTCAAACAGCATAGTAAGCTTGCGCTCACGAGCTTCTGCTCGCACAGCCTGCGACACGCCATGGGCCGAGAAAATCAGAATAGAGCCATCTGGCACTTCTGAAATCTCCTCGATAAAGATAGCACCACGTTCACGCAAGCTATCAACCACATAACGGTTGTGTACCACTTCATGGCGCACATAGATTGGCGCACCATACATTTCGATCGCGCGTTCAACAATACTGATAGCCCGATCAACTCCGGCACAAAAGCCGCGTGGATTAGCCAGCAATATCTGCATGCATTGCCTCCTGTTGCGGGTCAATCTCCAACACTTCAATTTCAAAGCTAATGGAATGCCCTGCCAACGGGTGATTAAAATCAACAGTAATAGACTCTTGCGCCACTTCCCGTACCACACCTGGCATTTCACTGCCATCACGGGAGGTAAATAGCATAATAGTACCGGCATCTGGCACGCCGGTTTGAGCAAAGTCACGCTGGGTGAAGTACTGAATCAGATCAGGGCTTTCCAAACCAAACGCATCTTCAGGTTGTAAAGTGAAAGCATGCTTATCACCTACTTTCAAACCAATTAACTGCTGCTCAAGTGCATCAGAAAGGCTGTCATCACCTAAACGAAACAGCGCAGGTTTGCCGTGAATATGTGTTGATTCCGCCGTTGAACCATCTTCCAGTTTCAGAGTGAAGTGCACCAATACGGCGCTCTTGTCTTGTACAAAATGGTCTTGTACTTGATTAGCGGGTACACGCTCGGACATCTCATTCACCTTTATTCATGGCCGTTTTTTCAGCAGGGCTTAAAAAACCCTCAAAGATAACCAACGCAGCACCGATACAGATAGCGGTATCGGCGATGTTAAAGGTTGGGAAATGCCAGTTATTGACGTGGAAATCGATAAAATCGATCACCGCACCATGCACCATGCGATCAAATAAGTTACCTAATGCCCCACCAATAATCAGAGCATAAGCACAATTGAGCAGGCGTTGTTTGGCAGTAGAGCGATACATCAGCACCATTAATACCACTGAAATACCAATAGCTATGCCCGCAAAGAACCAACGCTGCCAGCCACTTTTATCGGCAAGAAAGCTAAAGGCTGCGCCAAAATTCTGTGCGTAGGTCAGGTTAAAAAACGGGATCAGCGGCACTGACTCATACAAGGCAAAGTGGGTCATGACCCACTGTTTGCTGCTGAGATCCAAAATAACCACCAATACCGCCAGCCATAACCAGCGCAATCCGGTCGAACAAATAGGTTTACTCATTAGGCGAACTTACGCTCTTCACCGTCTCCGGCAACGTTAGTGACACAGCGGCCGCACAATTCAGCATGTTCCGCTACCAAACCGACATCTTGAGTGTAATGCCAGCAACGCGGGCACTTCTCACCATCAGCCTTATTAAAGGTGATTTTCAGCCCGGCAATCAACTCACTTTGCAGCGCATCATCACCCGCATCAGCATAAGGGGCAACTTTCGCAGCTGAGGTCAACAGCACAAAACGCAATTCATCTTGCAAACTGTTCAATCGCGCAGCCAGTTCAGGCTCGGCGAACAAGGTAACTGCCGCCTCCAATGAACCACCGATACGCTTATCACTACGGGCCTGCTCTAACACCTTGTTGACTTCACCACGGACTTTTAACAGCTCGGCCCAGAAAGTATCGTTCATACTTTCATCACCCGCCAACCCGAACAGACCGTCATACCACTCTTCAGTGAAGACATACTGTGGACGACTGCCTGGCAGTTGGTTCCAGATCTCATCTGCGGTAAAGGACATAATAGGTGCCATCCAGCGCACCAATGCTTCTGCGATATGGAACAACGCGGTCTGGCAACTGCGGCGGGCAACGCTGTCGCCTTTCGCGGTGTACTGACGGTCTTTAATGATATCCAAATAGAAGGACCCCATCTCAACCGAGCAGAACTGCATCAAGCGCTGCACCACCAAGTGGAAATCGTAACTTTCGTACGCTGCCATGATCTCAGCTTGAGCTGCCTGGGCACGGCCGACTGCCCAGCGGTCCGCGACTACCATATCTTCCGGTTTCACCTGATGCAGCGCAGGATCAAACCCATTTAGATTCGCCAGCAAGAAGCGCGCAGTGTTACGGATACGGCGATAAGAGTCAGCAGAGCGTTTGAGGATTTCGTCAGAAACCGCGATCTCACCGGTGTAATCGGTTGATGCCACCCACAGACGCAGAATGTCACCACCCAGTTTGTTCATCACATCTTGCGGGCTGATGGTGTTACCGATGGATTTGGACATTTTGCGCCCTTGCCCATCAACGGTAAAACCGTGGGTCAGCACTTGGCGATAAGGCGCTTTGCCTTTCATCGCGGTTGCTATCATCAGTGAAGACATAAACCAGCCACGGTGTTGATCAGAACCCTCCAGGTACATATCCGGGCTATGACCACCAAATTCAGGACGCACGTCAACCACCGACGAATGAGTTGAACCGGAGTCAAACCATACGTCCAAGGTGTCTGGCACTTTGGTGTAATCGGCGGCATCAGCACCCAGGATTTCCGCAGGATCCAGATCCCACCATGCCTGAATACCGTCTTGCTCAACGCGTTTGGCGACTTCTTCCATCAGCTCAGTGCTGCGTGGATGTAGTGCTTCAGTCTCTTTGTGCACAAACAGGGACATCGGCACGCCCCAGGTACGCTGACGCGAGATACACCAATCAGGGCGGTTTGCCACCATGGTTTCGATACGTGCCTGACCCCAATCGGGGATCCATTGCACGCCTTTAATCTCTTCCAGCGACTGCTTACGCAGGCCTTTCTGATCCATGCTGATAAACCATTGTGGTGTAGCACGGAAGATAATAGGTGTTTTATGGCGCCAGCAGCACGGGTAGCTGTGAACCAGTTTTTCAACTTTCAGCAGTGCGCCT
The DNA here is from genome assembly GCF_048593855.1 of Yersinia sp. 2542 StPb PI. Taxonomy (NCBI): domain Bacteria; kingdom Pseudomonadati; phylum Pseudomonadota; class Gammaproteobacteria; order Enterobacterales; family Yersiniaceae; genus Yersinia; species Yersinia sp. 2542 StPb PI. The sequence continues at coordinate 9,851 of NZ_JAZGQA010000119.1, read as the reverse complement.
TTTTCACGTAGCAGCTCAACAATCACATCGTTGGCTTTAAACACGAACATGCCGTCCAGAGTAGGATACGTCCCCGCCAAATAACAGCCATTCGGCCCCACCGGGTTGGCAACTTCTAAACCGTATTTCTGGCCGATAACAAAGTCATCCGGGCCGTGACCAGGTGCTGTGTGAACTGCACCAGTACCGGCATCCAGTGTAACGTGATCACCTAAAATTGCCGGAACATCAAAGCCCATAAACGGATGATTGAAACGCAGCAGTTCCAAATCAGAGCCTTTGCAGCTCCCCAATACCGTCCATTCAGCAATCCCTGCGCGCTTCATGACACTTTCCACCAGATCTTCTGCCAGAATCAGGCATTCGCCATGAACCTGGACAAGTTGGTAAATGTATTCAGCATTCAGTGAAATCGCACGGTTAGCGGGCAAGGTCCACGGAGTTGTCGTCCAGATAACCAGTGAAATCGGGCCTTTAATCGCCGAAACATTAAATTTGGTGGCAACAGCCGCTACATCGACGGCATTAAAGCGCACATCAATGGAAGGTGAGGTTTTATCGTAATATTCAACTTCTGCTTCAGCCAGTGACGAACCACAATCAGTACACCAATGCACTGGCTTCGCGCCTTTGTGCAAGTGACCGTTATCAATGATTTTGCTTAATGCACGAATGATATTGGCTTCAGTTTTGAAATCCATCGTCAGATAAGGATGGTCCCAATCGCCCAATACCCCCAGGCGGATGAAGTCTTTCTTCTGACCTTCAACCTGCTCAGCCGCATATTTACGGCAAGCAGTACGGAACTCTGCGGCACTGACTTTCTCGCCCGGCTTACCAATTAACTGTTCAACTTTTAACTCAATCGGCAAACCATGGCAGTCCCACCCTGGAATATAAGGAGAGTCGTAACCCGCCATTCCTTTCGATTTAACAATAATGTCTTTGAGAATTTTGTTAACAGAGTGACCAATGTGAATGTTGCCGTTCGCATAAGGAGGGCCGTCGTGCAAAATAAAGGTTTTTTTACCTTTCTTGGCCGTACGAATAATCCCGTACAGATCCTGCTCATACCAACGTTTCAGCATGTCAGGTTCACGCTTAGCCAGATCGCCGCGCATCGGGAACCCTGTTTCAGGCAAGTTCAGGGTATTCTTGTAGTCACTCATTAGATTCTCGGTTCCGTTTCGGCTAGAAATATTAAACCGGTGTCTTTAGCCCGAAAAATGTTCGGGCCGTCACCACATCATGGGCGATTTGCTGCTTCAGGGCATCGAGCGAAGCAAAACGCTGTTCGTTGCGCAGTTTCGCGCGGAGCACCACGTCAATATGGCACCCATAAAGATCCATAGTTACATCCAGCAGATGAACCTCTAGTTGCTGGCGAACACCAGCAACGGTAGGCCGGGTACCAATGTTGGCAACTCCGGGTAATGGCTCTGGACCCAAGCCATACACATCAACCGCATACACTCCTTTCACCGGAGCGACTAAACGTTTTAATGGCAAATTCGCCGTGGGGAAGCCAATCGTGCGCCCCAGTTCATCACCATGAACCACTCGGCCGGAAATGCTATAGGGGTGGCCAAGTAACGCCTCAGCCAACACCAAATCGTCATTATAAAGTGCCTGACGAATTGCGGTGCTACTAATGCGTAACCCACCATCACAAAAGCTATCTGTGCTGATAACATCGAAACCAAATTCAGCACCGGCTTGCTGTAACAGTTGAAAATCCCCCTGACGCTCTGCGCCAAAGCGGAAGTCATCACCAACAGTTAAAAACTTAACACCCAACTTCTCTACCAGCAACTGAGCAACAAAAGCTTGCGCAGTATTAGCTGCAAAACGCGGGTCAAATTTTACGCACAACAGATAATCAACGCCGGCCTCAGCCAGATATCTGGCTTTATCCCGCAGGCGCGTTAGCCTTGCTGGTGCTTTGTCCGCTGCAAACAATTCCAGTGGTTGCGGTTCAAATATCATAACCATTACGGGCAAGCCCAAGCGCTGACCTTCACACTTTAGCTGCTCCAATAAGGCCTGATGTCCACGATGGACACCATCAAAGTTACCGATAGTTAGCACGCAACCATGGTGGCGTGCCCGGATATTATGTATACCGCGAATTAGCTCCATAGCTGGCTCAAAACAGTGGAAATCGCCGGATTATACCTTGTACAGCCGTTAAGGTTAACCCGCGATTGGCACCTTTAACCGAAAGTCATACCATTTTGCCAATATTGTGCAGGTAAAATCCCTTTTACTGACTTTATCCTGTAGAATGCGCACGGAGTTTGAATACAGAAGCAGGCTGAGATTTTTACAAGAACCACCGTCGAATCCCTTCAAGGCAGTGAACTGTGGATTTTTCTTTCGAAAGACTGTATTCCGCAGTGCGAAGCTGGTAAAATCCCGCTCCATCACAACGTAGCAAGTGCCGCCCGTACAAACGGCGCTTATTTGCACAAATCCATTGACAAACGAAGGCTAAAAGGGCATATTCCTCGGCCTTTGAATTGTCCTCAATAGAATATATTTGGGAGTTGGACCTTGGCTAATATCAAATCAGCTAAGAAACGCGCCGTACAGTCTGAGAAACGCCGCAAGCATAATGCTAGCCGTCGCTCAATGGTGCGTACCTTCATTAAGAAGGTGTATGCGGCAATTGCAGCTGGCGATAAAGACGCAGCGCAAAAAGCATTTAATGAAATGCAACCAATCGTGGATCGTCAGTCCTGTAAAGGTCTGATCCACAAAAACAAAGCAGCGCGCCATAAGTCAAACTTAGTCGCGCAAATCAACGCAATGCAGTAATTGCATTACGTCGATTGCTTAGTAAAAAGACCGGCCTAGGCCGGTCTTTTTATATCTATTTTTTGAATTGCTTATAATTTAGCCTATTCACGGCAAGACCCATTTATAGTCTATAGAGTTCAAAACGCAGAAAGTCAGCCATCAAATGACAAATTGGTATAAACCCGAGGTGACAGCATTTATGTCAGCCCCTAGGGTGGCACTCATTAATCCCGATAAGCTGACATATTTATGAACGAGTGCAATCAACACAGCTGTAGTTTGCAAGGTAACGTGGCTATTTAGCCACTAAAGAGCGCGGAAAAATCTTTGTTACATACCCGCTGCACTGCCGGATGTTGGATCATACGCTCGGCAAAAATCACATAATATTCTTCCTGCACACTGTCTAAGCGGCCAATTTCGACTATCTGGTCATCTTTAGCGTAGGTATCAGCAGCGTACATTGTCGGTGCAACAAAAATAGCATTGTTATAAATAGCGAAAGCATTCATCAGTGCCGCGTCATCAAACTCACCCAAAATCTCTACCTGTAGCCCTTTACTGTTAATCCAGTTCAGCAATTTGCGCCCAAGCATGGAACGACGGCCCGGTATCAACAAACGCTTTTGCTGCAAACAAGCAGGGAAAGGTAAATCAGGGATCGGCTGACGACAATAAAAACTCACGCTGCATTCGCCCAGTTTGACAGAGAACAACCCTTCTTGTTGGCTGGAATCAACCGGACAATCGGACAGAATCATATCCAGTTTGTGCTGACTCAACTGCTCCAGCAGCATTTCGTGGGTCGATTCAAAACAGCGCAGATGAATCTTTTCGTTCTCAACGACAGCCGTTTCCAGAACCTGGCTCACCAAGCGCTTGGATAATGCATCGGCAACACCAACATCGAAAAGTAGATTAGATTCTTTGCGATAATTAACAATATCCAGCATTTCATGGCTAAGCATGAACATTTTATCCGCATAACGAAAGACCAGCTGCCCCAGCTCTGATGGCACTAAGCCTCGCCCTTGTCGCTTAAATAACTTCCCCCCCAGACGCTCTTCCAACGCTTTAATTTGCCCGGTAATTGTTTGTGGCGTCAGGAATAATGCTTCTGCTGCACCGACGACTGAACCTTCTTTACAGACCTGCCAAAAGTAATAAAGATGATTGAAATTGATATGTGACATTCGCATGTTGTTATCCCCTTAACATATCGGCGAGCCAGATATACCCGTCCTACTTCAAGTTGCATGTGCATTGGCAGCGTTCAAAATGGTTTACAACCAATCTGCCTTTCACTTGCCGACTTCCTGCAACTCGAATTATTTAGGGTGTATATAACCTCATGCACGACTAAACGTTCCCTGTTCTGACGGTAAGCCTAGAAATCCATCAGGTAGAACACCAGTACCTTTACAAGCGGCACTGGTCATTCAAATAGTAATCAGCGAGTTATTTTTCTTGTTGCTGGCAAGGCCATACGCAACAAGCTATAACCCACAATGGCTGCGGTGGTGGAGCCTAATAATATGCCCAACTTAGAATAGGTAAGCAAAGCGAGATCGGCGCCATCAAATGCCAGCGACGCAATAAATATCGACATAGTAAAACCGATACCGCATAGCACCGACACCGCAAAAATCTGCTTAAAGTTTATCGCGTCAGGTAGTTTAGCCACCCCTAACTTAACCGCGAGCCAACTAAAGAGGAAAATCCCCAGTGGCTTACCAATAAACAGACCGCTCGCAATCCCCAGAGGCAATAGCGATGTCAATCCAGCGAGTGAAACGCCTTGCAATGAAACCCCCGCATTGGCAAACGCAAACAGTGGCAAGATCAAATAAGCAACCCATGGGTGCAAACCATGCTCGAGCGATTCTGACGGTGAACGCTTATCTTTAGTGTGCAACGGTATCATAAAGCCGACAATGACCCCGGCTAAGGTCGCATGCACACCTGATTTGAGGATGCAGACCCACAATACCAATCCCACCAGTAGATAGGCAGAGGTTTTCCCTACCCCACGCCAATTCATGTAAGCCAGTAGCGCAATAGCCGCAGCAGCTATGCCTAAGGCTTGCAGTGAAACCTCGTGGGTATAGAACAACGCAATAATGATGATGACACCCAAGTCATCAATAATGGCCAGCGCCAGTAAAAAGACTTTAAGACTGGTTGGAACCCGATTTCCCAACAGAGCCATCACACCTAATGCAAAGGCGATATCAGTAGCCGCAGGAATTGCCCAGCCCTGGCGGGTAACCTCATCAGCAGCGTTAAATAATAGATAAATCAAAGCCGGTGCCAGCATACCACCTAATGCTGCTATGGCCGGAAAAACCGCTTTATCGCGGCCAGCTAACGAACCTTCCATCAGTTCGCGCTTAACTTCCAGCCCAATCATCAGGAAGAATATCGCCATTAAACCGTCATTAATCCACAGTAATAGTGGCTTGCTGATATCCAGCGAGGCTATCTTTACCGATACCGGTACATCAAGAAATGATTGGTAAATGCTAAATAGGGGGCTGTTAGCCATAAATAAGGCGACGGTGGCAGCAAAAATTAGAATCAGCCCACCCGCGGCCTCTTGGCGTAAAAATTGACGGATCATGTTTGTCACAATGAATAACTCCTTACATCGGACAGTGAGCCTGTGCCCGGCGAATCAATGCATCAATTTTAAGATAGTCTTCAACTCGAAAAAAGTCGTTTTTATGACATCAAGTGATCGAAAAAACCGAGCCATTGATGATTTACTTCACATATATATTTAGTCGATGATGAAAAAAATCCCCGACGTTAATCGAGGATTTTTCGTTTTCTTGCACTTTCTTAGCCGATTAACAACTCATTGATCAGCGAGTCAAATCGTCAAAGAATTTCTTAACGCCATCTAAGAAGCTTTTAGAGCGGGGACTATTTTTCTCACCCGCAGCACCGACGAAACTCTCTTCCAGTTCACGCAGTAGCTGTTTCTGTTTTTCGCTCAGATGGACTGGTGTCTCAACCACAACACGGCATAACAGGTCACCCTGACTTCCGCCACGCACAGATTTAACACCTTTGCCACGCATGCGAAACAGCTTGCCGGTTTGGGTCTCTGCTGGGACTTTCAGCTTAACCCGGCCATCCAGCGTTGGGACTTCAATCTCGCCGCCTAAGGCTGCCATAGCAAAGTTAATTGGCACTTCACAATACAGGTTATTGCCTTCACGTTCGAAGATTGGGTGCGCTTTAACTTGCACCTGAACATATAAATCACCTGCTGGCGCGCCATGTTCACCCGCTTCACCTTCGCCACTTAAGCGAATGCGGTCACCGGTATCAACACCGGCGGGGATCTTAACCGACAGTGTTTTGGATTTTTCAACACGGCCATGCCCATGGCACTTGTTGCAAGGATCTTTAATGATTTGACCATTACCCTGACAAGTAGGACATGCCTGCTGGACGGTAAAGAACCCTTGGCGCATATGTACCTGACCTGCACCACGGCAAGTCGAACAAGTGACTGGCGAACTTCCCGGCTTAGCGCCACTACCGTGGCAAACATCACACTCATTCAGCGTTGGGATGCGAATTTCTTTAGTCACGCCGCGCACGGCTTCTTCCAGTGTCAGATCCATGTTGTAGCGTAGATCGGAACCACGGGAAGCACGCTGACGGCGGCCACCACCAAAGATATCACCGAAAACATCACCAAAAATGTCGCTAAAATCAGCACCACCGCCACCACCAAAACCGCCGCCGCCCATGCCACCTTGTTCAAAGGCTGCATGACCATATTGATCATATGCTGCACGTTTTTGTGGATCAGTCAGAATTTCGTAAGCTTCTTTAACTTCTTTAAAATTTTCACCGGTATCGTTCTCGTCCTGATTACGGTCCGGGTGATACTTTACTGCCAGGCGTTTATAGGCCTTTTTGATTTCACGTTCATCGGCGCCCTTACTGACGCCTAAAACCTCGTAATAATCTCTCTTCGCCATTCTCTTTTTTTCCTACCCTTAACATGCGTGCACGGGCGTAGAGTTTCCTCGACGCCCGTGCTGGTTTCCAGCAACAGTAAGGCCTACCACTGCTGTGCCCGCTTAAGGGCGATTATTTTTTGTCTTTCACTTCTTCGAATTCGGCGTCTACCACGTCGTCTTCTTTCTTGGCACTGGTGTCACCAGCATCGCCGCTTGCGGCTGCTTGCTGCTGCTGAGCCATTTCCAGCAATTTGCCAGAAACCTGCACCAGAGCCTGAGTTTTCGCTTCAATTTCAGCTTTGTCTTCGCCTTTCAGAGCAGCTTCCAGCGCTTTCAAAGCATCTTCGATCGCAGTTTTGTCTTCTGCTGGCAGTTTGTCGCCGGCTTCTTCCAACTGTTTACGGGTGCCGTGAATCAGATGGTCAGCCTGGTTGCGAGTCTGAACCAGTTCCTCAAACTTACGGTCTGCTTCTGCGTTAGCTTCTGCATCACGTACCATTTTCTGGATCTCTTCCTCGTTCAAACCAGAAGATGCCTTGATGGTTATCTTCTGCTCACGACCGGTATTCTTGTCTTTAGCAGACACATGCAGAATACCATCGGCGTCGATATCGAAAGTCACTTCGATTTGCGCCATACCGCGAGGAGCAGCCTGGATACCGTCCAAATTGAACTGACCCAGAGACTTGTTATCCTGAGCACGTTTACGCTCACCCTGAAGCACATGGATGGTTACCGCAGACTGGTTGTCTTCTGCAGTAGAGAACACCTGGCTGTGCTTAGTTGGGATAGTGGTGTTTTTAGTGATAAGCGGGGTCATCACACCACCCATGGTTTCAATACCCAGTGACAGTGGGGTAACGTCCAATAACAGAACGTCTTTCACTTCACCAGACAGAACACCACCCTGCACTGCCGCACCAATGGCTACAGCTTCATCTGGGTTAACGTCTTTGCGTGGTTCTTTACCGAAGAAATCAGCAACTTTCTTCTGAACCATTGGCATACGAGTCTGACCACCAACCAGGATAACGTCCTGGATATCGGAAACAGACAGGCCAGCATCTTGTAAAGCCACTTTCAGTGGTTCAATAGAACGATTAACCAAATCTTCTACCAGTGACTCCAATTTAGCGCGGGTCACTTTGATGTTCATGTGTTTTGGACCGCTGCCATCAGCCGTGATGTACGGCAGGTTCACGTCGGTCTGTTGAGCTGAAGACAGCTCGATTTTTGCTTTTTCAGCGGCTTCTTTCAGGCGCTGCATTGCCAGTGGATCGGTACGCAGATCCATACCCTGGTCTTTCTTGAATTCGTCAACCAGATAGTTGATCAGACGGCTATCAAAGTCTTCACCACCCAAGTGAGTATCACCGTTGGTTGCCAGAACTTCGAAGGTTTTTTCACCGTCAACTTCGTCGATTTCGATGATAGAGATATCGAAAGTACCACCACCGAGGTCATAAACCGCGATAGTACGGTTGCCGACTTCTTTGTCCAGACCGTAGGCCAGTGCCGCTGCGGTTGGTTCGTTGATGATACGTTTTACTTCCAGACCGGCGATACGGCCAGCATCTTTCGTTGCCTGACGCTGAGCATCGTTGAAGTAAGCCGGTACAGTGATAACCGCTTCAGTGACTGGTTCACCCAGAAAATCTTCAGCTGTTTTCTTCATTTTCTTCAGAACTTCAGCAGAAATCTGTGGTGGTGCAACTTTCTGGCCTTTTACTTCAACCCAAGCATCACCATTGTCGGCTGCCACGATTTTGTACGGCATGATATCTTTATCACGCTGCGCTTCTTCATCCTGGAAACGACGGCCAATCAAACGTTTGATGGCAAACAGTGTGTTTTGTGGGTTAGTAATAGCCTGACGTTTAGCCGGTTGACCAACCAGAATCTCACCATCTTGGGTATAAGCGATGATAGAAGGCGTAGTACGGTCGCCTTCGCTGTTTTCCAGCACACGAGCTTTAGTGCCATCCATAATTGCTACACAAGAGTTGGTAGTACCCAAGTCGATACCAATAATTTTACCCATCTAAAACGCCTCCACTAAAAAGTCATATTCGGTCAAGTTACTAATCTATATGTGGGCGGATTGTTTGTTTTCAACTGCCCGTATTTTGTTAATCAATGTTTTCATGCCCAATATTTTACTGATGCATGTGTCCGCTGATCCACGATTAGTCCCTGCGGTTGGGAATAAGATGGGGCCACGAAACGCAGCATCAAGGGGGGAGATGAAAAAAAATTACTTTTTATCACCCTCGAGATCATTGTTTCCAACCGCGTGGATCATTATGATGCGGCGCGCACTAAAGGAATCGACGACTTTTTGGTCATTCAGGCGTTTGATACTTATTCGGATAACTATCCATTTTTTAGCATTCTGTTAATTGCAGAGGACTTATGAACACCACCAAGTTGGCAAATCCTGGCCCGTTAGGCCTGATGGGTTTTGGGATGACAACCGTCTTGCTCAACCTACACAATGCAGGTTTCTTCCCCCTGACCTCTGTTATTTTGAGTATGGGGATTTTTTACGGCGGTCTGGCACAAATTCTGGCGGGTATGCTGGAATATAAGAAGGGTAATACTTTCGCGGCCACTGCATTTACCTCCTATGGCGCATTTTGGCTGAGCCTGGTCGGTTTGCTGATGTTACCTAAGATGGGTATGGCTGACGCAACTGATGCACAATTCCTCGGCGTTTATTTAGGTTTATGGGGCATCTTCACACTGTTTATGTTCTTCGGAACTTTGCCCGCTAACCGTGCTTTGCAGTTTGTGTTCGGTAGCCTGACGCTGCTGTTTGCGCTGCTGGCCGTCGGTAACTTCACCGGTAACCATTCACTGCTGGTTTTCGCCGGTTTCGAAGGCATCATTTGTGGTGCAAGTGCAATTTACCTGGCAATGGCAGAAGTATTGAACGAACAATATGGCCGTACCGTATTGCCGATTGGTGAACCAAGCCCAACTTTACAAGCGCAACATGTAGTTTAATTAGGAAGTTTAGATTTAAAGCCCCTGGAGCATTCATGTTTCAGGGGCTTTTTTATGTTTACTTAT
>NZ_JAZGQA010000118.1:0-14952 GCF_048593855.1 Yersinia sp. 2542 StPb PI | reverse complement strand
AGTTACCATAATTATTTATGAATCATTCCAGTCGGCGAAGCCAAGAAGTTAGTTAACGCCCGCAGCACAGCATACGCAGTTGACACTAAGTCAATGAGCAATGCGAGCCGCGAACGATGACCAAATTCGCCGGTTTAAGCCCCTGGAATTAGCCCATGCGATAGTTAGGGGATTCTTTAGTGATAGTCACATCATGCACATGGCTTTCTTGAATCCCTGCACCACTGATGCGCACAAACTCAGCTTTGGTACGCAATTCATTGATAGTGGCACAACCGGTAAGCCCCATGCAGGAGCGCAAGCCCCCCATTTGCTGATGTACAATCTCTTTCAACAAACCTTTGTATGCGACACGACCTTCAATACCTTCCGGTACCAGTTTATCGGCAGCATTGTCAGTTTGGAAGTAACGGTCAGAAGAGCCTTTGGACATCGCGCCCAGTGAGCCCATACCACGGTAAGATTTGAATGAACGACCCTGATAGAGTTCGATTTCGCCCGGAGACTCTTCAGTCCCTGCCAGCATAGACCCCACCATGACACAGGAAGCACCCGCGGCAATGGCTTTAGAAATATCGCCAGAGAAACGGATACCGCCATCAGCAATCACCGGAATACCGGTACCTTCCAGTGCTTCGACCGCATCAGCAATCGCCGTGATCTGTGGCACACCTACACCAGTCACAATACGGGTGGTGCAAATTGAACCTGGACCAATCCCTACTTTTACGGCACTCACACCGGCATCAGCCAAGGCTTTTGCACCCGCGCCCGTCGCAACGTTACCGCCAACGATTTGCAGATTAGGATATTTGGCACGGGTTTCACGGATTCGTTGCAGAACACCTTCAGAGTGACCATGGGATGAGTCAATCAGTAAAACATCAACACCTGCGGTGACCAGCGCGTCGATACGCTCTTCATTGCCGGCACCGGCACCCACAGCAGCCCCAACACGTAGACGGCCATGTTCGTCCTTACAGGCGTTAGGTTTGCGCTCTGCCTTCTGGAAGTCTTTTACAGTAATCATGCCGCGCAGATGGAAGCTATCATCAACAACCAATGCTTTCTCGACACGTTTTTCATGCATTTTTTGCAAGACAATTTCGCGAGCTTCGCCTTCCTTGACGGTAACCAGACGTTCTTTCGGTGTCATCACCGCCGTCACGGGTTGGTCTAAGTCAGTCACAAAGCGCACATCACGGCCAGTGATAATGCCAACCAGCTCATAATCTTCGGTTACCACCGGGTAACCAGCAAAACCGTTACGGGCAGTCAATTCTTTCACTTGGCGCAGTGTGGTGGTTGGGGTAACAGTCTGCGGCTCGGTAACAACGCCACTTTCGTGTTTTTTCACGCGGCTGACTTCTTCAGCCTGGCGCTCAATGGACATATTTTTGTGAATGAAACCTAAACCGCCCTCTTGTGCCAGCGCAATGGCCAGACGAGCTTCGGTAACGGTATCCATGGCTGCGGACAGCATAGGGATATTTAGGCGGATAGTTGCGGTCAGTTGAGTGCCAAGTTCGGCCGTATTAGGCAAAACTGTGGAGTGGGCTGGAACCAGGAGAACGTCGTCAAATGTCAGAGCTTCTTTCTTGATACGTAGCATGGGCAATATCTCACCAAGGTGGATGTGAAAAGATAAAATATTGCCGTGGCATTATACAGAGCGTAATCGGTTGCCTCCAGCACTTTCTCATAATTTTTCTTGCCAACCGGTCTGAGGTAGGTAATATCAGTCAATTAAGTGCTTGTTTTAAAATTTGATCCAGGTCACATGTCACAATCTTCCGCATCAACAATTTTTACTGTTAGCCGTCTTAATCAGACGGTGCGACAACTGCTGGAAATGGAAATGGGCCAGATTTGGCTCACGGCCGAGATATCCAATTTCTCCCAACCGTCATCCGGTCACTGGTATTTCACCCTAAAAGACGCTCAAGCGCAGGTGCGTTGCGCGATGTTTCGCAACACTAACCGCCGCACCACGTTTCGTCCACAAAATGGTCAGCAAGTGTTGGTCAGGGCATCGATTACCCTGTACGAGCCGCGTGGCGATTATCAGTTAATTGCGGAAAGCATGCAGCCTGCCGGTGACGGATTGCTGCAACAACAGTTTGATCAACTCAAGCAACAACTGGCGGCGGAAGGGCTATTTGATCAACATCATAAACAACCGTTGCCAAGTCCTGCCAGGCAAGTTGGCGTCATCACCTCTGCCAGTGGTGCGGCGCTGCATGATGTTCTACAGGTTTTGCAACGCCGTGACCCATCATTGCCGGTAATTATTTACCCAACAGCAGTGCAAGGAGTTGATGCTCCATTGCAGATAGTCCGTGCCATTCAGTTAGCTAACCTACGTGCCGAGTGCGATATATTAATCGTCGGGCGCGGCGGCGGATCGCTGGAAGACCTGTGGAGTTTTAACGACGAACGGGTCGCCCGCGCTATTTTCAATAGCCACATCCCGATAGTCAGTGCGGTCGGCCATGAAACCGACATCACTATTGCTGATTTTGTCGCTGACTTGCGGGCGCCAACACCGTCTGCTGCCGCAGAATTAGTAAGCCGTAACCAGGTTGAGCTGGTCAGGCAAATTCAAGGGCAGCAGCAGCGGATGGAAATGGCGATGGATTATTATCTGGCGCAGCGCGGCCAGCAATTCACCCGCCTTGAACACCGTTTACAGCAACAACATCCACATTTGCGACTGGCACGTCAGCAGACCCTGTTATTAAAGCTGCAACGCCGCCTGGAAGAGAGCGCGCAAAACCAAATCCGCTGGTTAAGCCGGCGCACCGAACGGCTCCAGCAGCGCCTCGCGCAAGTGCAACCGCAAGGGCAAATTCACCGTTACAGCCAGCAAGTGCAGCAGCAGGAATACCGTTTGCGTCAGGCATTAGAGCGCCAGCTTAATGGTTATCGGCAGCGTTTTGGTATCGCCTGCTCGCAGTTAGAGGCCGTCAGCCCATTAGCAACCTTGGCCCGTGGCTACAGTGTCACGCAGACTCCGGCTGGGGTAGTGCTGAAAACCACTAAGCAGGTGCAGACAGGTGATAAGCTGACCACCCGATTGCAGGACGGTTGGGTAGAAAGTGAAATCACCCAAATCAATGTGGCGAAGAAGGTTCGTCAACGGAAAGCGGCAAAAGAGTAACGCCGCCTGGCTCAATTGCTGCCAGTCAAATCGTCGGCAAGTAACTAAAGTGAACGCGGCTTTTCGAAATGAGTCCGTGACCGTGCTGGCAGAAATAATCAATCGCGCCACACGCCTTCAGCACCTGCAACGGTTTGGCGCAATCAGGGCACTCCGCCTGTTGCTGATAGCTGCCATGGCAATTAGAGCAATGAAAGTGGCCACTTACTTCGGTCATCAGTTTTTGGCAAACCGGGCATAATGCATCCATCGACTTCTCCTTAAAAACTACATCACCCCGAGCGATCGTAGGAAGTAAATCCCCAGCGCGGTGGTAAAGAATGAACCGACCGTGGTGATGGCAATGATATTCGCCGCCAGGGTGGCATTGCCTCCCATGGCGCGGGTCATAACATAACTGCCAGCCGCCGTTGGAGTGGCAGAGAACAGAAATATAATCCCTAATGTCGCCCCACGAAAGCCCATCAACAAGCCACCAACGGTCATCAATATTGGCACCACGAATAATTTAGCTGTTGAAGATAACGCTGCCACATTGGAAGAACGGAACATCGCGTGCCAGTCGAGGCTCGCTCCGGTGCATAACAGAGCCAATGGTAATGCCAAAGCAGAGATATAACTCCCCGTCTGGACAATCACCTGAGGAAGGGGTAATTGCGTTTGTGCGTAGAGTAAACCGCACAGTAGCCCAATTATCAGCGGATTAGTCACAATACTGCGTAACAGTGCCAATTTACTGATTTTGCCGCCCTGCCCAGCTTGCAGACTGCGAGTCAGGGTGATCACCGACAGCATATTAAATAAAATTACTGTCACCGTCAGATACATCGAGCCGAGTGCCACCCCTTCGGCACCATACGCCGTCATGGCAAAAGCCAACCCCACGATAGCGGTATTGGCTCTGAACCCTCCCTGCACGAATACACCACGCTCTTTTGGGTCTTTTACCAACCACTTGGCGGCGACTTCCAACAGCAAGAAGGTCACCAACGTACCAATAGCGCCATAAACAACCAAGGGTAGGTTATCCAATAAGCTGACATGATTGGTCGCGACACTAAAAAACAGCAGACAAGGGAGGGCGAGATTGAAGACCAGCTTGGTGGCACCATCGCAGAAGCGATCATCCATCAAGCCAAAGCGCCGTAACAGCACACCGAGTAACATCATCAGCAAGTTAGGCATCGTGACACTAAATGCAAAACTCCAGGTTTCCCAAGACATGACTGACTTTCAACTCCCTTTGTTTACGGTTAAGCGGCCAAAGCTGCGTTTTACTGACCGCGGTCGTTAAATGTGCAAAAAGCGCGGAATGCCCGCGCTTTTTAGTATACCCAATAGATGTCAAGATACAGGAAGGCGGCAAGCGAGATACAAATCGGTCGGGAACCGATTTGAACAGCATTTATGCTAGCCCGCAGTGTGAGCCTCAAAGATGAGGCTCATTAATCCCGATGAGCTTACGCAGTCAAGTGATTCGGGTTATTGAGAGCAGCCAACACACCTGCAACTTGACAGATGAAGGGTAGATTATTTACCTTTTTTCAAGTGCGACATCAAACGCTTACGTTTACGCATCTGATTTGGTGTTAATGGATTGCGCTTACCCGCGAATGGGTTCTCGCCCTCTTTAAACTGGATGCGAATTGGCGTCCCCATTACTTTCAATGAACGACGGAAGTAATTCATCAGGTAGCGTTTATACGAATCCGACAGGTCAGTAACCTGGTTGCCGTGGATTACGACAATCGGCGGGTTGTAACCCCCAGCATGGGCATACTTCAATTTGACGCGACGGCCACGCACCAAAGGAGGCTGATGGTCTTCTTCGGCCATCTGCATAATGCGGGTCAGTAAGGAAGTGCCCACACGTTTGGTTGAGCAGTCATAGGCTTCTTGAATAGATTCAAACAGATTACCCACGCCACTGCCATGTAAGGCTGAGATAAAGTGAATCCGCGCAAAATCGACAAAACCAAGACGCAGATCCAGCATATCTTTAACCTGCGCACGCGCTTCTTCTGTCATGCCATCCCATTTGTTGACCGCAATAACAAGTGAGCGCCCACTATTGAGAATAAAGCCCAACAGCGACAGATCCTGATCCGAAATACCATCACGAGCATCAATAACCAACAGTACAACATTGGAATCTTCGATGGCCTGCAAGGTTTTAATTACTGAGAATTTTTCAACCGTTTCGGTGATTTTGCCGCGTTTACGCACCCCCGCAGTATCAATCAGGATATATTCACGCTCATCGCGGGTCATAGGAATATAAATGCTGTCACGCGTGGTGCCCGGCATATCATAGACCACCACCCGATCTTCACCGAGAATGCGGTTGGTTAGTGTGGACTTACCTACATTAGGACGCCCGACAATTGCCAGTTTGATTGGCAGAGTCCGTGGGTCAAAATCATCTTCTGCGTCATCTTCAGGAACAGCGTCGTCCTCAGCTTCCTGTGCGGCCCAATAAGCCGCATTCGCTTCTTCATCGGTCAATTCAATTTCAGGTTCTACAGCATCCATATAAGGTGCCATAACATCTTCAATCAACTGAGTCACACCACGGCCATGGGACGCCGCGATAGCATGAACTTCACCTAAGCCCAATGAATAGAAATCTGCTGTAGCAGTATCTGGATCAATACCATCAGTTTTGTTGGCAACCAGGAAAGTCGCTTTTTCACGACTGCGCAGATGCTGGGCAATCCCCTGATCCGCAGGCATCAAGCCCGCGCGGGCATCAACCATAAACAGGACAATATCGGCCTCTTCAATCGCCAATAACGATTGACCTGCCATCTTGGTTTCTACGCCATCTTCTGTGCCATCAATACCTCCGGTATCGATAACAATAAACTCATGACCCTCGACCTCGGCACGACCATACTTACGGTCACGCGTTAGCCCGGGAAAGTCCGCAACTAACGCATCACGGGTGTGCGTTAAACGGTTAAATAGAGTGGATTTACCCACATTCGGGCGCCCGACCAGCGCGATGACAGGTATCATTGTTGAAGCCTCATTACTTAATTTTCAAATCATTACAGCGCTGTACCAAACCTGCAACAGCGCAGTTTTTAGAAGACAAACGGCCCCTGAATCTCAGGAGCCGCTTAAAACCCTGCGTTTTGAACGTTGCTGCGATATTAGCGGCATTCACTAACCCGAATAACTGACGGTATCAGTTCATTAGGGTTCATTCGTTTGCTGCCTTGCTGCAACACCAATAACTTTGGGTATTGACCTATTATTGGCCTGTTAAACAGGCACTAAATCAGGATTAACGGGTGAACGCGTATACCGTGCCGCCTCTCGCCTGAACCAACAACTTATCGCTGGCAACCACTGGCGCACTCAGGAAGCCGGAGCTGTCTACGCTCTGCTGAGCGACAAAACGGCCATCATCGGTATTCACCCAGTGCAGATAACCTTCGGCATCACCTACAACCAGATACCCATTATACATCACAGGAGCTGTCAAGTTACGATGTAATAAATCGCTTTGACTCCAAAGGGTTATACCGCCATCTGTTTTCAGCGCAACAATTCGGTCATTTTGATCGACCAGATAAATGCGACCCGCGTCGACAATGATGTCATTCACTGATCCCATTTCACGCTTCCACAGGATCTGGCCGGAACGCAGATCTAATGCAGTCAAGTTACCATTGTATGCCAAAGCATAAACCACACCATCAACAACCACAGGCGTGGTATCAACGTCGTTCAGGCGGTCAATTTCAGTGGTACCTGTCACTTGGGAAATACGCTGTTGCCAGATCAACTGGCCTTGTTCCATCATTACCGCACTGACGCGGCCATTGTCACCACCGACAATCGCTGCACCGAATGCGACTGCTGGCGCAGATTCACCGCGCAGAGAGAGCGCTGGTGTATCGAGGTTTAATGTCCACTTAATCGCACCGTCTGATTCATTCAGTGCTTGCAGCATGCCATTTGATGTATGGATCAGTACCACCCCATCGCTGACAACCGGACGAGATAATGCTTCACCCGCCACCACGGTCTGCCATGCAACCTGACCATCATCGGAATTAAGCGCATAAACTACCGCTTTCTCGCTGCCGACGTACACATGGGCACCTGATGCAGTGACGCCACCAGATAACATTGCAGAACGGTTGCTGGAAAGGAAGTTGGTTTTTTCAGACAAATCGGTTTGCCAGATTTGCTTACCGCTGTCGGCATCCATGGCTTTCACCAAACCTTTACGGTCGGCGGCAAAGACAGTCGTCCCCTGCCAGGCTGGGCGCAAATGGGAGTAATAATCACCGACACCACCACCTACTGAGGTACTCCACACTTTAGTTGGTGTGAATTGATTCTCAATTTTTGGCAGTGGTGACATGGTAACCACATCTTCTTCACTGTTAAACAGTGAACAACCGCTCAATAGGGCAACAGATACCAGTCCTACTAAGAGTGTTTTACGCAATTGCATGGGAATACCCCTTAGCTGGACAAATTATTCAATTTCATGCGCAGCAAAGCTTGCAGCGCCTGAGAAGCATTTGATTCGACGCCTTTGCTGTAAGCAGCTCGCGCACCTGCGGTATCACCTTTACTCAATAGCGCATCGCCACGGACATCCTGAGCCATCGCAGTCCAACCATCACCCTGCACCGCATCCAGCGTTTTCAATGCGTCGTCTGGTTTCTTCAATTGCAATTGCAGACGTGCAAGACGCAAATTAATCAGTGACAACAGATTTTCATCTTTGGTCTGACCCAGCGCCTGAGTGAGTTGTTGCGCCGCTTTATCAAACTCATTTAGCTCAACAAAGTGATGAGCCAGCTCTAACCCGGCCAGTACGCCGTAGTTATTGCTATTGCCCTGAACAAATTTTTCAGCAACAGCAACACCATCAGCACTGTTAGCTGACAAAGCATCACTGGCTTGCTGATAGGCAGAGGAGGCTTCCGTCAAGACAGTGTTCTGATGACTCTGCCAGTAACGCCAACCCACTAATGCACCAATCCCGAGCACCACACCCACGGCCAGCGCTTTACCATTCTCACTAAAGAAACGGCGCACTGCATCAACCTGGTCATTTTCAGTGGTATAGACTTCCACGGTGTCTCTCTCCTTAACCCAACATCAAAGCCAGACGCGCAGCAACATCCGCTTGCGCCAGCGTTTCTTGTTCACCATTTCGCAAATCTTTTACGACCACTTGCTGTGCTGCTACTTCGCTTTCGCCAAGCATTAATGCCACACGGGCACCCCACTTATCAGCGCGGGTAAATTGCTTTTTGACATTACCACCGCCGTAATTGGTCATTAATTTCAGCGTTGGCATGGCATCACGCAGGTTTTCAGCAAGTAGCATTGCGGCACTTTGCGTATCCTGACCAGACGAAATGACATAAACATCTACTGTCGCTGGTACCTGGAAGTCAGCATTTACGGCCTGCACTAACAGAACCAAACGCTCAAGGCCCATGGCAAAACCAACCGCAGGCGTTGCACGCCCACCGAGTTGTTCAACCAAACCGTCGTAACGCCCACCGGCACACACAGTGCCTTGTGCGCCCAAGCTATTGGTGACCCACTCAAATACCGTACGGTTATAATAATCTAAACCACGAACTAAACGCTCATTGACGGTATATGGGATGCTGGCCTGGTCTAAAAGTTCACACAGACCTGCAAAATGTTGTTTTGACTCTTCATCCAGATATTCAGATAGCTTAGGCGCATCATTTAGCAGCAATTGAACATCGGGATTTTTGGAGTCCAACACCCTCAGCGGATTACTGTACATCCGGCGCTTACAATCTTCGTCCAGTACCTCAACGTGTTGCTCGAGGAAAGTCACCAGCGCTTCACGGTAATCAGCACGCGCATCCAATGAACCAATGGAGTTCAGTTCAAGTTGCACATGCTCTGAGATACCTAAAGCACGCCACCAGCGAGCCGTCAGCAAAATTAATTCAGCATCAATATCCGGCCCTTGCAGACCGAAAACTTCCGCACCCAACTGATGGAATTGACGATAGCGGCCTTTCTGTGGGCGCTCATAGCGGAACATCGGACCGATGTACCACAGACGCTGTTCCTGATTGTACAGCAGACCATGTTCAATACCTGCACGTACACACCCTGCGGTTCCCTCAGGACGCAGTGTCAGACTTTCGCCATTGCGATCATCAAAGGTATACATCTCTTTTTCAACCACGTCGGTGACTTCACCGATCGCGCGCTTGAATAACGGGGTCTGCTCTACAATCGGCATGCGAATTTCGCTATAACCGTAGCCTGCAAGCACTTGCTTCAAGATACTTTCAATGCGCTGCCATACTGCCGTATCGGCTGGCAGGTAGTCGTTCATACCACGGATGGCTTGAATGTTCTTTGCCACGTCTGTTCTCTGTAGTTTTATACCCTGTTTACTTGAAGCAGCAGCGCCGTTCGCAGCCACTCTAATTACTTTGGGCATGGTGCAAAAAATAAAGCCGATTATAGAGGCTTGCCACCCATATATTCAATGATGACAACTTGTTACCCCTACTGGCGCAATGTAAAGCGGGCTAAAACCCGCTTTTGTGCTGACCGACAACCCATGACCAACGATGTTTAATCATCATCCAATTGATTGATAACAATCCGATTATTAGCATCAAGCATTGATGCTTTAGCCCGAATTTTGGCTTCCAACTGGTCAATCATATTTTTGTTATCAAAGCGTTCTTTTTGACGAACACCGTCTTCGTAGAAACCGCTTTTGTTATGAGCACCGGTCACACCGATAGTCGACACTAAGGCCTCACCCGGGCCATTGACCACACAACCGATGATAGAGACATCCATAGGTGTAATCAGATCTTCTAACCGCTGTTCTAAAGCATTCACAGTACCGATAACGTCAAATTCTTGGCGCGAGCATGTTGGGCAAGCGATAAAGTTAATCCCACGGGCACGGATGCGCAAAGATTTAAGAATATCGAAACCGACTTTGACTTCTTCAACCGGATCAGCCGCCAGCGAGATACGCAACGTATCGCCAATACCTTCAGACAGCAACAAACCTAATCCAATGGCAGATTTAACTGAACCACTGCGCGCACCACCCGCTTCGGTGATACCCAAATGCAAAGGTTGGTCGATTCTTTTGGCTAACAAACGATAGGAGTTTACCGCCAGGAAAACATCTGAGGCTTTAACACTGACTTTAAACTGATCAAAATTGAGGCGGTCAAGAATGTCGACATGACGCATCGCGGATTCAAGCAGGGCTTCCGGCGTAGGTTCACCGTATTTCTCCTGAATATCTTTCTCCAGCGATCCACCATTGATACCGATACGGATAGGGATGTTGTAGTGGCGAGCGCTAGCAACCACGTCTCGGATACGGGCTTCGTTGCCAATATTACCGGGGTTAATGCGCAAGCAATCAACACCGTACTCAGCCACTTTCAGGGCGATACGGTAGTCAAAATGAATATCAGCAACCAGCGGCACAATGACGTCTTTATGCTGCTTGATTAATTTAAACGCCTCAGCCGCTTCCATGGTGGGTACTGAGACTCGCACGATATCCACACCAACACGTTGCAATGCTACGATTTGGGCAACAGTCGCAGCAACATCCGTGGTTTTAGTATTGGTCATCGATTGCACTGCAATCGGCGCACCATCACCAATTGGCACTTTACCGACGTAAATCCGGGTAGATTTACGTCGGATAATTGGGGTTTCGTTATGCATTACACACTCTCCTTTACAGTCGTGTAGTTTATACAACAAAGCAGTTTTTCAAAACTACAGTGGCGGTTTAGCTGAACCACAACATAGTTTGTCAAAACCACAATATTACTCTACACCGACAGTCAGGCGCGCTACGCGATTAGCCTTAATAAACTTACTCAAATCAACCGGATTACCCTGATATGTGATTGTCAGCGCACCAGGTGCACCGATAGTCAGTTTATAAGGGGATTTCCCCGATAGGTTGAGGGTCGCGCCTCCTTTTTGGATACCGCTAAACAATGTTTTTCCACTCGCATCAACAACCTGTAACCAGCAATCAGCTTTGAAGTTCATTACCAATGAACCCACAGATGATGCCGCACCATTTACCCCAGCGTCTGCTGTAGGTAGTGGTGATTGCGCGGTAGAAGCATCAGGCACAACTGCCTGACTCGGGGAAACAACCACAGACTCCGCCGGAGTCGCTCCCTGATTAGTTGCTGTCTCGACACGGTTATTTACCGTATCCACAGGTGCTGTACTGTTTGTTACCGGTGCAGTACCACTTGCCGTTGGTGTAGAGGCAGGCTGACTATCCGCAATCGGAGCCTGGGTATCGGTCGGCGCGTTAGGATCGCTATTCTCATCAGACAGCGGCACAGATTGCCCGCCATTTTGCAACAGTTGGGCAGAGGATTGATCAGCCATAGTGGCTATCTCTGCTTGCTGCGCCTGATGATTTTGCCACCACCATGCTCCTGTCAACCCCAGCACAACCAACACAATAAGCCAGGTGAAACTCATCAACCAGCCATCACGTTTTTTATGCTTTTTCCCCAATGAAAAACTTTGCATTGGGGCCACTTTTGCTGCCCTGATTGGTGCTTGTTTTGCCAACATAGGTAACAGTTCATCTTCAGGAAGGTGAACCAGTTTGGCGTAGGAACGAATGTAACCACGGTGGAATGTTGAGGCGAGATTAGCTTGCGCTTTATCCTCCTCAAGATCACGGATTGTGGATACCTTCAAACACAGACGTTCTGCAACCGTCTGCTGAGTTAGCCCTAGAGCTTCGCGGGCTTGACGCAGGCGCACACCTGTCGTCTCTGGAACAGTTTGATCTTGGGAGGCTTCAGTATTCATTAGCTAGAAAATGCTGGTACTGTTTGGATTGTGGAAAACTTCGCGCAAGCTGCTTGCCATAGCGTTGAACACTATCTTGACGGCCTGCTAGCGCGGCGAAACGAATTTGTAACCATAAACTTTCAGCACTGGCCGGAAGTGTATGTTGGTAAACATCCAGTAATAGTTGCGCCTGAGCGCGATTCCCTTCTCCAAAATGCCTTTGAGCTTCTGCAAGCAGCGGCTCACCTTTATCAGGATCATACTTCAATGCCCGACTCAACAGTATCCGAGCCTGGTCATTTTGATTGGCCCGTAAAAAGCAATATCCAGCGTTTTCCAGACTATCTGCCACCTGACCGTAATCGGGCAGCAGCGCTGCTGCGCTAAACTGTTGTTGGGCCGGTACATACTGCCCTAAACCACACAGAAACGCACCGTAATTATTCAGTACCGTGCCATTTCCAGGTGCCAGTTTCATCGCTTGCTGATAACGCTGCTCTGCGGCACTGTTTTCACCGATACGTTGTTCGTAAAACGCCATACCCAATTGAGCGCGATAATCCTGTGGATCAGCCTCTACAGCCTTCTCAAGATTCTGCCGCGCGGCATTAAGATCACCCTGCGCCAAATACTCTAAACCCAGTTGTAAACGCGTCTGCCCGGCGGCGGATTGGCTAACCTTTTCCGGCGATGAACCGGAACAACCAGCCAATACGGTCGCAATCAGGCAAACTCTCCACAGTCTTGTCAGCTTCATGCTTTCTCAATTGTCCTTATATGTGAAGATACCCGTCATACCTCAGCGTCATGCTCGTTCGCGATACTCACGACTTGAATTATTTAGGGTATAGCTTTTTCAGTATTGAGCATCTAACAAATTATAAGTTAAATAACAATTAGTTATATAGAACAAATCAATACTTTCAATCAGACTGTCTTAATAACGATAGGTTCACCGGCCATTTTCTTTTTCAAGGTACGCTTGGTGCGGTCAATCACCTCACCCGCTAACTGGCCACATGCAGCATCTATATCGTCACCACGCGTTTTACGAACAATGGTGGTAAAACCATATTCCATCAATACCTTAGAAAAACGATCCACCCGGCTGTTTGAACTACGGCCATAAGGTGCGCCAGGGAACGGGTTCCATGGGATCAAGTTAATCTTACATGGTGTGTCTTTCAGACATTCCGCCAGTTGATGAGCTTGTTCCACGCTGTCATTGATGTGATCCAGCATAACGTATTCGACGGTAACCCGCCCGCCATTGGCTTTGGATTTATCCAAATAACGCCGTACCGCAGCCAGGAAGGTTTCAATATTATATTTACGGTTGATTGGCACGATTTCATCGCGGATATCATCGGTCGGCGCGTGCAATGAGATAGCCAACGCCACATCAATCATATCACCCAGCTTGTCCAGCGCCGGAACCACGCCGGAAGTAGACAAGGTCACACGGCGTTTAGATAAGCCGAAACCAAAGTCGTCCATCATGATATCCATGGCCGGCACCACGTTATTCAGGTTGAGCAAAGGTTCACCCATCCCCATCATCACCACATTGGTGATTGGGCGGATACCGGTGGCTTTTACTGCGCCGATAATTTTGGCCGCACGCCATACCTGACCGATGATTTCCGATACCCGCAGGTTACGGTTAAAGCCCTGTTGTGCCGTGGAGCAGAATTTACACTCCAGTGCGCAGCCTACCTGGGATGACACACACAGTGTTGCGCGGTCACCTTCCGGGATATAGACGGTTTCAACTTGCTGATCACCAACTTTGATGGCCCATTTAATGGTGCCATCCGTTGATCGCTGCTCTTCAGTCACTTCCGGTGCACGGATTTCTGCTACCCGCTGCAATTTGGCGCGTAGCACTTTATTAATGTCGGTCATTTGCTCGAAATCATCAAAGCAATAGTGGTATATCCACTTCATGACCTGATCTGCCCGGAAAGGCTTCTCGCCCATTTCGGCAAAAAATTGGCGCATTTGTTGACGATTTAAATCGAGCAGATTAATTTTGCCAGTGACGGGCGCGGTGGTGACGACCGTGCTGTCAGGCGTAGGGGCAGCAGCAATTGGCGCTGATGAAGTTAGTAATTGTTCAGACATGAGTTGTCGTGGCCTCGTTGTTACACTTTACGGCGCTGCGCTTTAAACCGGATAGGCTTTCGAAACGGCGATAAATAAATAATAGAACGCCCCGGGAGAGATGTCTCCACCGGGGCGCGGCATTGTACAAATTTTAGAGCATGGATTCCATGATTGGAAAGGTGTCCGGGCAACTTTATTGTTTCAGTTGATTAAATCTCGGCCATTCCTACACAGAATCAACTCATTAGCGACGGGGAAAAATCTCATCCGCAGCGAAGAAATAGGCAATTTCACGCTGAGCTGATTCAACCGCATCAGAACCGTGTACTGCGTTAGCGGTAAAACTGTCGGCAAAGTCAGCACGCAAAGTACCCGCCAGTGCGTTATCTGGGTTAGTAGCCCCCATGATATCGCGGTTGCGCTGAACGGCATTTTCGCCTGCCAGAACTTGTACCATAATTGGGCCAGAGGTCATAAATTCAACCAAACCATCGAAGAACGGGCGGCCTTTATGTTCTGCGTAAAAACCTTCTGCTTGTTCTTTGGTCAGGTGCAGCATTTTTGCAGCAATGATTTCGAAACCAGCACTTTCAAAACGCGCATAAATGGCACCAATGTCGTTATTGGCAACAGCATTGGGTTTGATGATGGAGAAAGTACGTTCTAAAGCCATGATAACCTCTATTGAATTTCTAATATTGACCGGACGTGGAACCTGCCCCACTAACTACCCTAAATAAGGATATAAACTTGGCTGGTGAACGGTTCCTTTACTACAAAATTATGCCGACCCCTGTACAGTGGCCGCCGATTATATGTGCGTGATTAACGCTTGCATACGG
>NZ_JAZGQA010000117.1:0-15061 GCF_048593855.1 Yersinia sp. 2542 StPb PI | reverse complement strand
GTTAATATAATCAGTGGAGTTAAGCTTACTAAAGTCGCTGTAGGCGTCATTATTGCCTGCAGTGGCGCATTGTATTTTTCAAATGCCGCCAACGCCTCGAGTTGCCAAACGGTAGACGGGACTCAAGGTGGAGTCAGTGTCAGTAATAATGGCAGTTGCACCATTACCAACAAATATTCCCCCACGACAAACGACAATGAGTTTGGTGCAGTTTATGTCAATAATGGTGACAGGATCACACTGACAGGCGATGCATCTACGATTATTCAAGGTGAGTCTGGCTATACCGGCAAACTGTTTGGTGACCTTTATCCAGACGCGAATGGTCAAGAGCATTTAATGTTGGGTGATAAAACCCAGGGCGTGACAACATGGGATGATATTACCGGCTCAAATATCGTGGTTGCAACCTATGATAGTAGTAAAATCACTTCGTCAGACTGGGGAGCCTCTAATTATTGGTTTACGGCCATTCCCCATGATGTTAATGGGCAACAATATATTAACACGCGTTTCGGCACAGTCGAAAATGGCACGCTAGCTATTAATCTGGGTAATTCTGCGTTGCCATCAACCGCGGCTGAAAACAAAATAAGAATTGCTGCGAAACAAAGTTTTTTAACGGTAGCTAAAGGGAATAACAGCACTGTTGAATGGACATCAAAAAATATGGTGGTATTCGAAGCCTGGAGCCCAGAACAGGCTGGAGTAGGGACCACTAATTTCGAATATAGTATACCAAACTATCAGGGCACTTTTATCGGCTTTGATAACAACAGTTATACTGTCAATAATGACGTTGAGTTAAAAGCCTATAATGATGTTCTGATCCAGGCATTAAAACAGGGTCAATTAAAATCCCAGCAAGCCTATGATAATGCCTTAGCACAGGGCGTAACTTTTACAAATAAAACAGGTAGCTTCAACTATACAGTCACCCCTGGAGATGAAGTTACCATGTCTATTGGTGATAACGCGGTGATTGTTGCCGATGGTTATGGTGCAAAAGGGGTTATTAAAGATGGTGGGCAGTTAGATGCCCGAATCAATAATTTAGGCGCTATGCTAGCTAAAAATGGTGCCCACATTGAAGTAGAACAGGGGGGGCAACTTTCCGGTCAGTATTATTTGATGAGAATAATGGAAGATAGTACTGGTTCAAATAACGGTATTATTTCGAGTGGCTACCTCGTAGGTGATAATTGGGATACCACATCACCTAACCCCTATCCTCAAGATTTAGCTTATGTTCAGGGCTTTGCTGTCACCGCTGAGGGGGCAAATGCGCGCTTTATTAATAACGGAATTATGAATCTGGCCGGATGGAGCTATGTGGAGAATGCCAGTTCTGTTCTCGACACCAATTATCTGATTAAGACTGCGGCAGGTGCGATAGCAAGTAATACCGGAATAATGAATATTGGCGTTAATAATAATTTTCTTGATGCCGATCTTGCTGGGGCGATTATTGATGGTACGGGTTCTTCGTTTACCAATGAAGCTGGCGGCCATATCTATATTGGCAGAGCTGCGCAATATGATATTGCTAATCCAGAAAATGTGAGTGATACAGCCAACAAACGCTTACAACAGGGCATCCGCCTGATTGAAGGTAATGCAACCAATAATGGCCGCATTACCATTGGTAGCAAAACCGAAAATGCCATTGGAATGATTGCGACCGGAGACAATGCCGGCACCTCTCTGACGAATAATGGTCAAATCATCATTAATGGTGATGCATCAACTCATCCATTACAAAATGTCGCCATGTGGGCTGAAAACACCGGTGATACTGATATTCATCATAATGGTCTTATCGAACTCAATGGTGTTAATGCCGTTGCTTTAAAGGTGTTATCTACCAATAAAAATGCCTCAGCAACTACCAGCTCGAATAGCAGTATTAATATTGAAGGTGGTGCCAATATTTCTAACGGCACGCGAAACTTTGGTATATGGGTTGAAGGTAGTGATGCTTCCGCAGAGATCGAGGGGCAAGTTAATCTGAAAGGTGAAGGTGCCATCGGTGTACATGCCCGTAATGGTGCCAAGATTGATGTCAAAGGTAACGCCCAAGTTAATTTCGTTGATGGCGATAACCAGATTGGCTACTTCGTTCACGGTCTGGGATCCCAGATTCTCAATAGCACATCTCAGGCGCAAACATTAACCACCAAGGGTTCAACACTATACCGTCTGGATGGCGGGGCTAGTTTTATCGGCTCTGATGTTATTGATTTATCTTCGCAACTAACCGCCCAATCAAAAGATACCACTCTATTTTTAGTGACAGGAATGGATAATGCTACCGGCACTGCCAGTAACTTTACTTCGGGTAAACTAAAAATCGACGTTAACGGTGAAGGTTCTACCGGTATTCGCGTGGAAGGTGGCGCAAGCGGCACAATTACCGAAACAGCCGATATTATCCGGGTAGCAGGTAATGGTGCGACAGCAGGCATTGTTGACGGTAAATATTATGGCATTGATGGCCTGGAAGTACCGGAGAGTTTCAGCACTAACTCTATTTTAACCAGTTATGCCCAATTAGGTTCAGCACATTCTGTTGATGGTGCTTTTGGCTATATTGCCCGTAACAGCGGGACTCTGCTTCATAAAGGTAGCCTTGATTTTTCAACCAGTGGAACAGGTAAAACTGGGGTGCTGGTTGATAATGGAATATTGGATAATCAGGGTGCCATAAAAGTTAAAGGCACTGCCGTTCATATTAAAGGTGAGAACGCCCGAGTAAATAACACCAGCACGATTGAAGCGACGGATGAAACCGCAGCTTATTTAATCGATAACGGTGCTTCACTGACACTGGATGGAACGGGCCAAACAAAAGCCGGAGGCACAGCTCATGGTGTGTTATTACAAGCTGGCGCAAAAGGTTTGGCTATCGAACGTGCAATTATTGATATGCTTGGAAGTGGTAATGGTATAGAGAATACGGCTGAAATTAGTAATATCAAATTGAGCGATGCAGTCATTAATGTCGGTACTGGGGCGGGTATACGCACAGCAACAGCTCTGGCACAGACTGATAATGTGACGATTAATGTTGAAGGAACTAACGGCACTGGCTTCTTATTTGAGAAAAATATAGCCGGAAATAAAATAACGGATGTTGAGCTCAACCTGGCGGGAACTGAGGGGCTAACGATTAACGTTAATTCAGCCAGTGGGCAAGGTTTGATAACTAATTCATCTGCCAGTGTTACCAGCGGTGCAAATATTAATGTTAATCAGGCAACCGGTGGTTCAGCCTTAGTCGTTGGTGGTATCAGTAATACAGTGAATCAGCACGGGAAACTTGAATCGAAGTCCACAGTGAGTGGTGTTTCGGTTGTTGATATCAATAATGGTCAAGTAAATACCTTTACTAACTATGGCCAAATCTTAGCGGCAAATGTCACGCAATTAGCCCTGCAAACGCTTTCTGGCCCTGCGGTAGCATTTACCAATGCGGCTAATGCCATTATCAGCGGTCAGGTCAATCTACTCAACGACCAGGATAATAGTATTACGCTGGTCAGTGGTAGCGAAGGCACCGACTTTAAAACCAGTGCTGGTGATGACCGCTTTTTCTTAAAAGATATCACCGCTAGTGAGCAAGATACTTTATTCCATACACTAAACGGTGGTGTTGGTCACGACACCCTGCAACTGGATAATTCTGTTTATCGTGTTCTGAATGAAACTACCATTTTGAACATGGAAGATATTGAACTAAAAAATAACTCGACGCTGACATTAGACAACGCCTTACTCACACTAGGTGATGCTAAAGATGATGCCGCTGATACTGGCTATAGCATTGATGCGACCAGTGAACTTGCCATTGTTAATAATAATGCTGTGGCTTTTAATAGCCATTTATCGGGCACTGGGTTACTGAGCGTCAATACTTCTGGTCAGAGTTTTGATTTCACAGCGAATAACTATGCTGACAGTTTTGCCGGTACGGTTGCCTTGGGGCACAGTACTTTCCAATTGAAAGAGGGCAATACGCAAGCGCTAACCGATGCCACATTGAAATTAGGCCAAAATAGTGTGACTTACGTTGGTGATAGCCTACAGAGTATCGGCGGGCTAATTTTTGACGGCGGCACAGTTAATTTCAATACCGGAACACCGGGTCAGCCGGAAAAAAGTCAAATCCAGACCAGTAATGTATTAGACCTGACAGGTACCGGCAAAGTCGGTATTAATATTGAAAGCGTTCAAAACTATCTGCCACCATCAACGCCATCGACCGATGTTACCCCGTTAATGGAGCAAGATGATGCCAATCTATTACTCAAACTGGCGGACTCCCTTGGCGTTGTCACCGGAAGCGGTGGCGCATTACAGCTAATTGATAATCGGACTAATACAGTAATAACCAATAAAACAATGGCGGACATCGAGCAAAATGGTGTGCACGTTGCTAATGGTTCTTACGATTATCGATTAACCACGGGCGCCAATAATAATGATGGTTTGTTTGTGAACTATGGCTTAACCCAAGTGGAGTTATTGAGCGATGGTGCAAATGCTTTAACACTGAGTTCTGGTGGGAAAACAGGTGCGGCCGCCGATCTTAGTGCAAAAGTAGTGGGTGGCGGAGATTTATCAATCGATACCGGTGCAGGAAATACTGTTTCGTTATCAAATACACTAAACAGCTATACCGGTGTTACTGATATTCGCTCCGGCACCTTATCGATGGGCGCGAATAACGTTCTGGGTAATACCGAAAAATTGCAGTTAAACAATCAAAGCATATTTGAAATGGCCTCTTTTAGTCAGACCATTGGTCAGCTTGAAAGCGCGTTAGGAACATGGGTTAATTTGAGTGGTGGTCATCTGACTATCAATCAAGGTGGTGTTTCTAATGGTCATTTGACCGGGGCAGGAACGTTGACCGTTGCGGATAATACGCTAACGGTAAATGGTGCCAATGATCAACTTTCTGCCAAAACTGAGATTGCTAATACTGCTCAAGTTAGTCTGAACCATATCAGCGGCTTAGGTACGGGTGATATTGATAATGGCGGTAAACTTAATCTGACGGGTGCTACAGGGCATTTCGTTAATAACCTGAGCAACAGTGGTGATGTTAAACTGAACAACAGTCTGGCGGTATTACAAGGAGATAATGCATCATTCTCCGGACGCTATCAGATTGATAATACATCTGTATTGACCGCATCTCAGGCTCAACATCTAGGCAGTGCTGATGTGGAAGATGATGGAGCGTTGGTATTGAATACCCGTTCTAACTGGACGCTGTTAAATAATGTCAGTGGCGTTGGTGACCTGACTAAATTAGGTCAGGCAGTGCTGACCTTAATGGGCAATGTGACTTACACCGGCCTGACCGATATTAATCAGGGTGGGATTACCTTAGGCAATAGCAATACATCTGTGACTTTAGCCAGTCAGCAAGTCAATATTTCCGATAATAGCTTTATGTCAGGCTATGGTGGTGTTGCCGGTAATATCGATAATCTGGGGTCGTTATATGTAGGCGATAGAGCGCTCACCCGTTCATTATCACCTGCCACGACCTTTAGAGTGGGCGGCAATCTCATTAACAGCGGTTCAACCTATATTGGTTCGGCATCAACTTCCGTCGGTAATCAACTGCATGTCAGTGGCGATTATCTGGGAAATAATGGCAATCTGTATCTTAATACTGTTCTGGGTGATGACAACTCACTGACAGATAAACTCATTGTTGACGGTAACACTCAAGGTAATACTTTAGTGACGGTTGCGAATGTGGGTGGTCAGGGTGCTGAAACGCTCAATGGTATTGAGGTTGTGCATGTTGGCGGTGACTCTGCCGGTACATTTACACAAGATGGCCGTATCGTTGCCGGGGCTTATGAATATAGTTTAGGTCGTGGCAATGGGGTGAATACAGGCAACTGGTATTTGACCAGCCAATTGACCAGTGGCCCGACCGATCCGACCACGCCAACAGATCTGTCAAAACCATCGGTTTTACGGCCTGAGATAAGCAGCTATGCAGCGAATATTGCTGGGGCCAATACCTTATTTATGACCCGACTGCATGATCGTTTAGGTGAAACCCAATATATCGATGCCTTAACGGGCGAAGAGAAAGTGACCAGTATGTGGATGCGCCAGGTTGGTAGCCATAACCGCTCCCGTGATACCTCTGGTCAATTGAAAACCCAGAGTAATAGTTACGTGTTGCAGTTAGGCGGTGATATTGCTCAATGGAGTGATGATAATCTCAATCGCTGGCATTTAGGCGCGATGGCGGGTTATGCCAATCAGCAAAGTAACACGAACTCTGGTGTTACCAGCATCGGGTCCAAAGGTAAGGTTGATGGCTATAGCGCCGGCTTATATGGCACTTGGTATGATAATGATGCTGATAAGAACGGCACTTATGTTGATACCTGGGTTCTGTATAACTGGTTTAACAATACTGTCAGCGGTGAAAGCCTTGCCAGTGAAAGCTATAAGTCCAACGGCTTCACGGCCTCAGCCGAGCTGGGCTATACCTTCAAAATGAGCGAATCGCCGGAAAATAACAGAATATTTTACCTGCAACCGAAAGCTCAGATTGTCTGGATGGGCGTCAAAGCTGATAGTTTCAGCGATGCACGTGGCACCCAGATCAGTAGTGAAGGTGAGGGTAATATCCTGACCCGCTTAGGTCTTCGTTCTTATATCAATGGTTATAGTGATATTGATAAAGGTAAACAGCGAGTATTTGAACCCTTCGTTGAGGCTAACTGGATCCATAACAGTAAGAGCTTTGGCGGCAATATGGGTGGCACGTTAGTTGAGCAAGATGGCACTAGAAATATTGGTGAGCTAAAAGTTGGTGTTGAGGCCCAGTGGAATCCTAAGTTAAATCTCTGGATGAACGTTGGTCAGCAAGTGGGGGGTAAAGGCTACAGTGATACCTCTGCCGTAGTAGGCGTTAAATATAACTTCTAGTTTAGTCATTGTTTACGGGCCACCATCAGAGTGGCCCGTTTCTCAAACTCATCGTAAATCAGATTGTTACTGCTATTCATCCCGCCAACGGCGCGCTGTTCTGACAATCAACGCACTATTTATCTGTAAGTAACACCCAGTGCTATCGTGATATTGCTGCCTGGTTTCGCATTCGCATTCTTTTTAGCAGACCATCCTTGCGCCAAATTTAAAGCCCAAGCTTATTGCAAGCTTGGGCTTTTTGCTTTTTCAGCGGGAACAAACAGAGAGCGGCTATTACTTGGCCTGCGCCTCGAGAGTAAATGTCTCTTGAATCACCGCCATCTCTTTAACCATGATAGTTTCCGTGCGCGCTTTTGCCACGCCACGGCAGCCTTCACCATAGTGTTCACCTTCCCAACGCCCAACCAATGCCGCACCAACTGCGTTACTCATCACATTAGTGGCAGAACGGCCCATATCGAGGAAGGGATCAACCCCCATCAGTAGAATCAACCCTGCTTCCGGGATATTGAACTGGCTCAACGTTGCGGCAATAACCACTAATGAAGCACGTGGAACACCCGCCATGCCCTTAGAAGTCAGCATTAGAATCAATAACATGGTGACTTGCTCACCCATGCTCAAATGGATATTACATGCCTGAGCAATAAATATGACCGCGAACGAGCAATATGCCATGGAGCCTACAAGGTTAAAGGAATAACCAATCGGCAACACAAAACTGGCAATTTTGTTGGATACGCCAAACTCTTCTAATTTCTCTAACGTACCAGGGAAAGCCGCTTCAGAACTTGAGGTGGTAAAAGCTAACAGCGCAGGTTCGCTGATGCCTTTAATTAAGCGCAGCGTGCAGCGGCCAATCAGAAGGATTGAACAACCAATCAAAATAAGCCACAGCAGGCCGAGGGTGAGATAGAACTCGCCCATAAAGATACCGGCACTGACTAATACACTTAAGCCACGCTCAGAAATCATGGCTGAAATGGCAGCGAATACGGTCAGAGGGGCAAACAACATGACGTAACCTGTGAGTTTTAGCATCAGGTGTGCCAACGAATCTAATACCGAAACGATAGGGGTAGCTTTTTCACCGATGGCGGACAGGCTAATCCCCATAAATATAGAGAACACAACAATTTGCAGGATTTCATTACGTGCCATCGCATCCACAATACTGGTTGGGATAGCGTGTGAGATAAACACCTTAGCCGAGAATGGTACCGGTGCGATACCGTCAACAGCGCTGGCAGTTTCCGCCACGAAGTTAATCCCATCCCCGGGTCTTAAC
Organism: Yersinia sp. 2542 StPb PI; assembly: GCF_048593855.1. Taxonomy (NCBI): domain Bacteria; kingdom Pseudomonadati; phylum Pseudomonadota; class Gammaproteobacteria; order Enterobacterales; family Yersiniaceae; genus Yersinia; species Yersinia sp. 2542 StPb PI. Next base: position 6,801 of record NZ_JAZGQA010000117.1, on the reverse strand, counting down.
AGGTTAACAATCACCAACCCGAGCAGAATGGAAATGAATGCGGCGCAAATGAACAAGAACAGCGTTTTTGAGAAAACGCGCCCTAAGGTTTTGGCATCCCCCATTTTGGCAATCCCAACCACTAATGTTGAGATGATTAATGGAGCAATGATCATTTTGATCAATCGCAGGAAAATATCGGTGAAAATAGATATTTCAGATGAGTATGATTTAGCGAACTCAGGGCTGCTAAAGGAATTAATTAAAAATCCGACAATAATACCTATTATCAGACCCAATATGATCATTGTGGTCAAATTTTTTGATTTCATAAGGATTCCATTTATAAGTAGGGTGGTATCGTTGCTCTAAACTTAATTAATAACAGTGCTGATGTTGTATTTGCCTCTATATTAATCACGGTGCAGGGCGAAGCGAATGACGCAGCGCAGTGCACCGGATTATTAGAGTGTTTTTTCTATTGCTACAGTTAATGAAATACTAAATGCTAAACTCGAGTTTCAATAATGGTGCATGTTGCTGAGCACCATAGACGTCAGTATCGCCTACTGCACCCGATACCAGGCTGCGCGGCATGACCACCTTGACAGCATTGGCGGGATCGAACCAAACAATGCGGTGTACAAATTTGGCGTCAATTTTATAGAGCTGCGCAATCAGTTCTTTTTTAAATTGCCCTGACGCTTTAATGCTTGAATATATCTCTTTATCCTTAAATAAAATATCCAGCACTAATTCATAAGGACCGGCATTTTTCGATCTGACAACGTGTGCCAAATCTAAAATTGATTTTTTCATGCTATCACTCCTTCGGTTGTTACATTTTCCAGGCGGAATTTAAATGCAACTTCTGGTGTGTATTCCATCAAATGATAAATGGAGAATTCATAAACCAGTCCCGCTCGAATATCTGACGGAGAGAATGGGAAGGCCAAATTACCCGCAGTAGCTATTCGCCCGGCATAACCATAATGAAGCAGAGTAGAGCGGGCGAGTGAACATATGCTATCAGCCATGGCTTGAGTCGGGGCGACAACATCCAGCAAAATACCCAATTCATAAGAAGTGGTATCCGGCTCTGGCTCCATTTTGCCCATGACACCGTTCTTGCCGTACAGATGAAAATTGAGCTTCACCGCATCAGGATCGATTTTGAGGTTTTTTTCGACACTGTTGCGCACTTCGACCAAAATATTATCAATACCGGCAATCATAATGGAATCACGGGTGCCGGCAATACTCAGGGTACGATAGCCCACCGGACGTGCGCCTTCCAACTTCACGGTGTATGGCGTGTTTTCATGCACTGATCCGCTGACACGAACCTGGCCGTTGCCGACATTTTCAAAGCGACAGGCTTTCAGGTTCAACACCCCGCCGGGGCCGGGCAAGAAGTATGGGTCAGATTTTTCATACAAGGTATGTGCCGCGGCCGAGGTTTCGGTAAATTGACGTTTCTCGTTGAAGGTTTTTAAGGTAAAGCCAGTTTCGTCCAGAATACCCATTGCGCAGTCGGAGCCTGATCCCGGTGTTGCTGCAATAGCAGCACATTCCAAAATCTTGCCACAATGCAACGCCAGACCTTCATCGAATCCCCTCATAATCGGTAACGCCGCAAAGCAGGCGGGATCATAAGCACGGCCACCTAACACCACTTGTGCACCCGCTTGCAATGCTTCCTGAAAAGGCTCGATCCCCATTTGAGCAACGATATAGGTTGTGGCATCAATGGCTTCATGAGTCAGTTCAGGGACAAAATCCAGCGACTGAATCTTGCCGGCATCAAGGGCGGCGTGCACCACTTCTTTACTGACGTCGGCAGGGATAACAGCCAGCGTAAAGTTGAGCGATTCTTCTTTGGCAATCTCTAAAATTATCTGGCGACACCACTCCAGGTGCGGTGCAGCCCCTGAACCACCCGCAGTACCGATAACCACAGGAATACCATTTTTCACCCCTGCGGTTATCATATAGCGCAGATCGCGTTTTACTCCAGCGCGGTCGGTAAAAGGTTTACCGGCACCCAAATAGTGAGGGCCGGGATCAGAGGAACCCGCATCTACAGCGATTAAATCAGGTGACTCCTCCATCGCTTTCATAAAGCTCTCTTCCGGGAATCCGTACCCCAAGATGGCCGTTGGTGAGAGAATTTTAAAGGTCTTAGACATATCAGTTAGCCTTTGCATTAAGTTGCGCGATGGTGCGAGACATCTCGTTGAACACCATGTTCATCCCTTCATCAAAACCCATCCCCGGTTTGATTAGCATCCGCATCGGACGGGAGGCGATAGCGACATGCACACAGGTGCGGGCGCTGATATCGGTTTCGTTACAAGTCCCCCCTTGGTACGCTTCCATCCCTTTTTTATTGCAGTAAAGAACCGCGTCCACAATGTTGTGAATACTGCCCAAATCAGGGGTTTTGATCTGCACCATGTGGCAACTACCCGCATCAGTAAAATCGATGATGTCTTGATAGGTGTTACACCATTCATCGGCCACAATTTTGACTTTCGAACCGAGTTTTGCCAGATTGCGGGTAATTTCAGTTAACAGGCGGATTTGGTCTGGTTTATTGCCTGCATCAACCGGCCCTTCGATATACAGACTCAGATCGCCGGCTTGTTCTTGCAGACTGGCGATGTACTCGGCGCACCGCATTGGGTCCATGTCAAAAATCAGGCCAATGGTGCCGTAAACATCAATATGCAGATTCGGTTTGTAGTTAGGATCAACGCGCAGTTCAGCCACGCGTTTGGCTAACCAACTCACATAGTCACGCAGTTTTTCGCCATTGCGCCCCAGTTTTTCATCAACGTTGTTGATAAGACCATGTGGCAGAACATCGACGCCTTTAACGATCATTTTATCCACGGCGATATAACGGTCATCGCCACTTTGACCAAACAGCGGAATAGGTTTGGCAACCAGCGGCAGATGCCATTCGTCACACACTACCTCGGCTTTTAAACGCCCGGTGGCTAACGCAGTGGCATCCAACAATGCCTGAGAAAGGCCGTAACGAATGGCAGTATGTAGCCGTTTGCCATTAATGGTCACGTCGTCAAAGAAACGAGCATTCAGGCGAAACTCACTGATATCGCGCCCTTCCAGTAGGGGTTTGATATGTTTTTCTAAGAAAGGAACAAAATTTGCTGCGATAAACAAAGGATCACGACCACCAGCGCCTGAGTATTGCACTGCGGCACAGTCACCCACTGCTACGGCCCCATTTTCTAAAATTAATTGGATGTTGACGCATTCACCTGCCTGCCGAATGGACGTGAATCCCTCAGTCACCGGCTTGCCTTGATAGATAAACCCATCCAATTTCGCGCCATTTTTGATTGCTTGTTGGTCATCGAAGTAGAAAGATGAGTAACCTGCGGTGAACAGAGCGTGTTTGATTTTCATTATGGTCTTCCTATTAATTTACTGTGGGATACAGCGTTAATGTCATCAATAATCATTTGGAATGAAGGTACACGGCCTTCTTCTTTAGCGCGTTCAGCAACAAAATCATGGTGGAGTGCCAGTACATCTTCAGGCAGGGGTACTGAACCCGGATCGAAGACGCGAATTGCGCCGTGGTTATCGCGGATGGGCATCATCTTGCCAGAGTTACAGGTGGCGGGGGCAAATGGCACATCAAGGACTCCCGCTTCAAAGGCACGTACGGTACCTATCGCAATATCGCCCTGACCCAGCTCCAGCACTTTGTTCATAACGGCGCGAACTTCGCGTTTAATCAGATCAACCTCGCGGTCAACCTCCAGACAAGGTGGGAATTTTTGGTCACGAACCATGTTCAGCATTTGGTTCGAGGCTCTTAATCCTTGACCATTTGCCTCGGCAGTTGGGATCCCGTAGGCCTCATGTGGGCTTTTGGTAATTACCTTGGTAGCACCAGCCATCCCCGCTACTGCGGCCCCCCAAGAGATAACCGCGAATGCACGGGACTCATCTTCCGGGAATCCCCCCATCCATTGATGGAACACGGTACTCAACTCGTAATTGTCGTAGCCATTAGCGTGGAAATACTCATGAGCCAGCTCGCGTAATGATTGGATAGCCGCGATATCTTGCACAATATTACCCACCTGGCCGTAGCCCACGGTGATAGACCGGACACCTTGTTCCAGCGCGAGTAAACCTTCAATAATCGCGACCGCATGGGACACAAACGGCGGGATTAAGGTGCCGGTCAATGGGCCAAATGGCTCGCGGTTAATACGAATACCATGCTCTTCATATACCCCAATCAAGCGATCGCAGTACTGCCAGTCACGAATGGATTTCTCCAGCGTTACGCGTTTTGCATAAGGAATGTTGTAGGAGATCCCGCCGCCTTCGTAGCTGGTAAACCCACTGGCCATTGCTATCTCGGCCAGCAGCCGTGCATCAGGTGTTCCGTGACGGATCTGCAACGGTTTAGACAAACTTTCAGTAATGCTGCGACAAGCTGTTACACCGTGGTTGACGACCGGTAAACCATTGAGTTTTGATGTCCCTGCTTCGATAGATTTTTGGATGCCGATGGCCGCATCTTCGTAACGATTAAGGCGGGTATAGGCATCAATCGTGGTAGGCAGGAGGTCGCAATCTTTTTGCAACGCGGTCAGCAGCGCGATATGTTCTTCGATTAATGCGACCCCGGCACGAGGTTGGCTTAAGGTAATACCTTGGCGGTCAGCTTCAAACAGCGCTTTGGCAAAATTTTTCGACTCAGGAATTGTTTGCTGATACTTGACGCCATCCTCAAATTTCTCAACGTCTTTGCCGGTGTGCCACGTTTGTAAGACGTGAAAACGTTCGGACATAAAGTGATCTAAAGAAATCTTTTTGTTGCGAAGTTCCATCATGACTCCAGTTTTTACTTGTTCAGAATTCGAACGCCAGTTTGGGCGGCAGCTTTAGGAAAGCGACGGGCGACATTGGCGAGCAGGGGAAGTAAACCTTGTGTATCTCTGTAATATTCAAACTTGCCGGGGAGCAGAACCTGCTTGCCCTCATCATCTAAATTGCGATATTTCAGCCAGTTATGAATATCGAATGATTCTGCTCGGGATAGCCACCCGCCAGTGCCAATCACCTTTTTAACCAGGCTTAAGTCGCGACCGACCTGTAGGTCAATATTGCCTGCGCAGGTACAAACCTGTGTTTTTTTGCCCGCATGACGTTCAGTGGCATATCCGACACAAATCCCAGCCAACAATTGGTCAAAAACAACTTCTTCGTCGCTACGGGGTAAATAGCCCGGATGTGCAGTGATATGGGTTAAATATCGATAAAAAGCATCAATTTGGCTTTGTTGGTGTGAGAAGTAATGAGCAATCATTGGCATACCGGTTTCGCCGGCATTCATCGCTGAAACGCGCATCCCCAGGTCACCTTCGACGGTTCGTTTAATCAGCGGTTCTGGGATCCCGTGTATCACGGTGTCGGGCAGCATATGACTGTTATAGGAGGAATAAACATCGGTGGTGGCGCCCCCCATATCTATCAACATGAATGTTTCCCAATCGGGCACGTATTGGCGAATTTGTTGCACCAGTTCGAAGACTGAATAGGGCGTAGGCAGTGGGTCTTCACCCGTTTGATCAACGATGACGTCTAAACCTTTCCCTCTAATAATCTTCTTAAGGAAAATGTTGCAAATAGCTTTACGCGCATCAAACGGATTAGGGCTGTCGAGATTGGGCAGCACGTTATTAACAATGGTTAAATCTTTATCCCCGAGGATCTCCAATACGTCATCTTGCAAGTCGCGATTTCCGGCATAAATAATGGAGCACTTCAATTTAGATTGAGCCAATAGTTTTGCGTTCGACAGGCCATGAGCGTAGTCACCGCCGTCAGTACCACCGGTAAATAACAGGATATCCGGCGGTGATGCTTCTAAAGCCCGTACATCTGATTTATTCAGGTTATAGGCGAAGTGTTGTGACACTTTAGCCCCCGCAGAGTGCGCGGTGACCTTGGCGGATTCGAGGGTAATATTGGGCACCAGCCCAATAGCAGCAACCGCTAATCCGCCTTTTGCCGATGAGGAGTAATCAATATTGACCTGCCCTGACGCTAATAAAGGGCGTGCATCGGCAACATTTAGGATCTTATTCAATACCGAAAAAAATCCTTCAGCCAAATGGTGTGGCGTAGTAGGAGATAATGCATAATTCTTCACATTAATATGGTCATCATCTCCCACCTCGAACACTGCCCCTTTTGTCCAGGTGGAGCCGATATCGATAGAAACGGTGATCATTGCACGCCCCCAGCCGCTGCTTCTGGTTGCATGGCATGTTCAATATCGCCCTTCATTAAAGAACAGACTAATTCCAAATCAGTGTCGGGTGCGAAGACGCGGTTGAATCCCATCTCTTTGAATTTTGACTCAATTTCTGAGAACGCATGTTTACCAATAACCAAATTTCCGCCGACATACAGCAAGATTTCGCCAATTCCGCGTTCAATGCAGTTCTCACGCATACCAATACAATCCACTTCACCGTGCCCATAGATAGAGGAGATGACAATGGCGTGAGCACCGGTTTCAATGGCAGCATCAATATATTCATCCTGACTCACCATCACTCCGAGATTGATGACGTTGAAGTTGTGCACTGTAAACACTCGGTCTAGCACCTTATTACCAACAGCATGGCAATCAGCACCAATGACGCCAATAACAATTGTTGGATTTTGCATGTTAAGTCCTCTATGTAGATTACGATCCGTATATTGGTTTTGTGAGTAGAGAGCTAAATTTATGTTTTTAGCTCTCCACGCGTAAATCAAGAT
>NZ_JAZGQA010000116.1:0-15154 GCF_048593855.1 Yersinia sp. 2542 StPb PI | reverse complement strand
GTAAAGATCTTGCGATAATCTCCAAATTTATCGGCGGTTGCGTATACTGAAAAAGCTCACTTGATAATGAGCCGCATTGATCCTCATTAGTCACTCCAGTCAGTAACTACTATATAAGGGGTCTTTATGGACAGAAATGATGAAGTTATTCAGACTCACCCGCTTGTAGGCTGGGATATCAGCACTGTAGATGTATACGACGCTATGATGATACGTCTTCATTACCTGTCTTCCATGGATCAACCGCCAGAAGATGCGCTGGTTGATAGAACGCTCTGGTTAACCACCGATGTTGCACGCCAATTAATAAATATCTTAGAAGCAGGCATTGCTAAAATTGAGTCATCGGAATATCAAGATCTCGATCACCGTAAACATTAATTTTTTTCCACCAGAAAACGAGTTTAATGTTCGCCAAAAAAGGCACGAGTGAATATCACTTAGTGCCTTTTTATTAACCATTCCCACCCCCTATGGCTAACAGCGCTTTTTCTCCTCTCGGTCCCGTGCTATTACTATCGTTTTAATTTTTATCAGCACTGTTGCTACCTTTAATTTAAATCGTTCGGGTTATTGCCGCGATAAATACACATTGCTAGCACAAACCCTATTGAAAAAGCCAGGTGGCGATATTCCCCGGGATGCAAAATATGGATTATGATCTAATTGTCATTGGTAGCGGTTCGGTCGGCTCTGCCGCAGGTTACTATGCGTCACAAGCCGGTTTAAACGTACTGATGATTGACAGTGCCATGCCGCCTCATCAAGCAGGCAGTCACCATGGTGATACACGGATCATTCGCCATGCCTATGGCGAAGGTGAGAAATATGTTCCCTTAGTTTTGCGTGCCCAAACATTATGGGACCAGTTATCAGCTCAAACAGGTGAATCATTATTTCAGGCCAGTGGCGTGCTTAATCTTGGGCCAGATGACTCTATTTTCCTGCAAAATGCGCAGCACAGCGCTCAACAATATAACTTGCCGGTTGAAACCTTAAACGCGGCCCAGATCCGTGAAAAGTGGCCAGTATTTACCGTACCGGATAATTATATTGGAGTGTTCGAACCGCAATCAGGTTATCTACGTTCTGAATTGGCGATTAAAACGCTGATTAAAGCCGTCACAGAAGCAGGCTGCGGTATTTTATTCAATTGTCCGGTTACTGCTATCGAACCGCTGGATGGTGGTGTAGATGTCGTGACTATAGACGGTACCTACAGTGCTAAGAAAGTGATTGTCACCGCCGGAACCTGGATCAAAGAGCTGTTACCCGAATTACCGGTGACCGCCATACGTAAAGTGTTTTCATGGCACCATGCCGATGGCCGCTATAGCGAAGGGAATCATTTCCCGGCATTCACCGTCGAGACACCGGATAATATCCATTATTACGGCTTCCCCTCGCAAAATGACGAGTTAAAACTAGGCAAACATAATGGTGGTCAGCCTATTGAAACGGCGGCACAACGTAAGCCCTTTGGCAGTTATGCCGAGGATGGAACCGAAGTATTTGGCTTTTTACGTAACTTCTTACCGGGAGTGGGTGTCTGTCTGCACGGCGCGGCATGCAGTTATGACATGAGCCCGGATGAAGATTTTATCATCGATACATTACCCGATAACAAAAATATCATGGTGGTAACAGGCTTAAGTGGCCATGGATTTAAGTTTGCAACTGCATTGGGGGAAGTCGCTGCGCTCTTCGCACAAGATAAATCCTCACCTATTGATATTTCAGCCTTTTCGCTATCCCGCTTCGCCAAACCGTAATGCGGTAACCTGCGAGTTCAGCACTTGATTGTTACCGATGACTGTTTCTTTTTATTTCAGTCATCGGTATATCTCACTCTCATTTTCACTTCATTATTAATATAAAACGCCGCAAATTTAATAATTAGCAGAGTCTTATATTCGTAAAAGCCGCTAAAAACAATCGTGAATCCCGAATTGACGTTTTAGGCATCAGGGGATTACTTTATCCTTGTATGCGGCCAGGTATGGTTGCTGTTAGACAAGGATGTATGCCACATGAAAATATTAATTATCGATGAATGTTTTTATACCCGATCAGGGGTAAATACTTATTTAAATAACGCTTCATATCTCGATTTAATGGATGTTCCTACGGTGGAACAGGCTACATTAGCTGTTCATGAGTTTGATCCTGAGGTCATTATTGTTAACCTTACCCAATATTGTCGCTATGGTGGACATTGCCCGTTATTAGCACAATTTTTGAGTTGTTGCCTGCGGGCTAAAGTTTATATTTATCTGGATGCGTCATATCCGTTTAGTGAAACGCCGATACCCCTGACAGATTCTGTCTCTATTTTGGCTAAAAGACGCTTACCGGCGTTGTTACAAAGACTATCGGACTTTTCAAGTGAGGGTATCGGTAAGCCATATCCCCCCTGTCCAGCATCCCTATTCAGTCCACAAGAGCATAAAGTCATGTGCTACTGGATGATGGAGATGCCCAATTACCGCATTGCCAGGAAGTTAAATATTAGTGACAGTACAGTTTATTCGCATAAACGGCATATTACCGAAAAAATAAAAGTCAGAAACCGTTTGGAATTATGCTTTATTTACAATGTGTTTAAATATTTATACTAAGGCGTTGGTGTATAGAGAGTCGCAATAAAGGGAGCATTCCCTTTCAGTAAATTTTCTGTATATATGATTTTTGTTCTTAACAAATAATGTAACCGGATTAATATAGTGAGTTATCGCTTACAGTTAAAGAATCGGTTACATTTCACTTAATATCACCAATACATATCAATCTTTTCCATTCGCACCACAATGCCCATATTATCCCAAGAAATGATTTATTTTATCATGCTGTAACTCAGGAATTTAGCCTGCCAGCTTATTGTTTATAAAAGTAAAAATCCTTATAATGGACGATGATTCTAGCCTCAGGCACCCTGCATGTTAAATAAATTGCTATCGATGGTTATCAATAATGTACGGGAACATCTACTGCTCTATATCTGTTTGTGGCTGATTCTGTTAGCTCTGGATATTTATTTCTTTTTCTATTAACGCGTTTTCTCTACCTCTTCTGGCCGGGCCACCAGATAGCTTCCCACCTGTGGCCCAGCAATAAATACGATATCCGCAGTTTGCACTACTCTACCTTGGCCGGTTTGCCATCACTCAATAACACGGCGATTTTATAACCGGCTGGTGTTAACTCTAATACTATTTTGGCAATAATGGTTAATGGAACGGAAAGCAGCATACCAATCGGCCCGAGTAGCCACCCCCAAAAAATCAAGGATAAGAACACCACCAAGGTTGATAGACCCAAACCACGCCCCATCATCCGTGGATCAATAATATTGCCACCAATCAGGTTAATCAAAATATACCCGCAGGTAACGGCAAAAGCATCAGCAAAACCATTAAACAACAGTGCCTGAACGATGGGTGGGATAGCCGCCAATACGGAGCCGATATTAGGAATGTAATTGAGGACGAAAGCCAGTAGCCCCCAAAGGAAAGCGAATCTGACCCCCATCGCTGCCAGGAATAACCAAATAACAATCCCCGTCGCAATGCTAATAACCGTCTTGATCACCAGATAATGAGTGACACCATTTAGTGCACGCTTGAGAATCGCATTCCCTTGCTCTGGGTTATCAAACATCAACTGCATTTTATAAGGCAGTCGTTCCACTTCAAACAACATAAAGACCACCGTCATCAGCAGTAAGAACATACTAGCCATGGCACCAGAAAGGTGGCTCAGGAGACGGGTCACAAAGTTCATCGCGGTGCTAGGATCGACATGCTTCATAATGTCATCCACCGAGAACTCAATATTAAAGCGCATTGCAAACTCTTGCAGGTCGCGCATTTTTTCCAGCATCATGCCACGATATTGCGGCAACGAGCGGGCAAACTCATTTAATGAAGAACCCAGGCGGCTAAAGAGCAATGCCATGAGTAAAATAATAATGCTAACCAATAAGACAATAGCTAAGGTGCGGGGAATTCTTATTTTCTCCAACAGTTTCACTAAAGGGTTTAATACGATAGCAAGAAATATAGCCAACAAGAATGGAACCACGATCGGCGATGACGCTTTAATTCCCGCCATAATCACTACCAGCATAGCCAGCATCGTGACTAACCGTAGCCCTTGGCTACTCACTCCAGGTATTGTCATTATCAATCCTTGTATTGGAATCGCCATTGCTCTAAAAATGGCATAAAAAAGACGCTATCGAATAAAATAACCGACAACGTCTAACTTTAATAGTACATCCAGTAGGTTAACCCTACGACTATTTTTTATCTGTGCTCTTTTCTGGCATCGGAATGTGCATGGTAGTTTGCAACAATCCCTTCGATTTATTAAAAATCTTGATGCCGTTTTCGCGCCCAGCACGGCGGGACCGTTGCTCTTCCTGCGGCAACTTCAGCTCTTCCTGACAGATATCACTACAGCAACCAGCAAACTTTGCCGCACAGGTCGGACACTGAATAAATAGTAAGTGGCAGCCATCATTCTTACAGTTGGTATGCGTGTCGCAAGGTGTACCGCACTGATGGCAGTGGGCTATCACATCATCAGAGATCCGCTCCCCCATCCGCTCATCAAAAACAAAGTTTTTACCGATAAATTTCAGCGGCAACCCCTGTTCTTTTGCTTTACGGGCATATTCGATAATACCGCCCTCAACGTGATAAACATTTTTGAAGCCATTGTGCAGCATATAGGCGCTGGCTTTTTCACAGCGAATCCCGCCAGTGCAATACATAACAATATTTTTCTCTTTGTCATGTTGCAGCATATCAACCGCCATTGGCAATTGCTCACGGAAAGTATCAGAAGGGACTTCAATAGCATTTTCGAAATGGCCCACTTCGTACTCATAGTGATTGCGCATATCAACAAACAAAGTATCGGGATCATCAATCATCTGATTGACCTGATCGGCCTTCAGATAATGTCCTATATTACTGGGATCGAAACTCTCGTCATCAATACCGTCCGCCACAATGCGTTCGCGAACTTTCATGCGCAGCACCCAGAATGACTTCCCATCATCTTCATGAGCCACATTCAGCCGCACCTGATCCAGCGCAGGATGTGCGGCAAACAACGCGGTTTTGAACTCATCATAACGATTAGCGGGCACACTGATTTGTGCATTGATCCCCTCTTTAGCCACATAAACCCGACCAAACACGCCGAGTTTAACAAATTGACTATAGAGGTCGTCACGGAAGGTTTTGGCATCTTCCAGAGTGAAATATTTATAAAAAGAAACTGTGGTGCGCGGTTCGGTTTCAGCCAACATGCGCGCTTTAAGTTCCTCATTAGAAATTCGGTTATGTAACACTGGCATGGTGTACGTTCCTGTCTTTCGAAGAGGTTACTGATAAAAATTTAATTACTGATCAATGCGTTAGGTAATTCATTAGACAGCTAATCACGTTAATTCATTGCACAATAGAACTGATGTTTCACCACGGGCAGCCCGTGCGGCGCATATAATACCTGAAACATTACTGCGTAACATCTTTAGCGGTAATCACTATCAGTAAAAGCGGAAAGAACGATCCCAGTGAGTAAGGCAACTCCGGCAGCAATCAGCAAAGAGAGGGTTTGCCAGTAAGCCCCCATATAACCCAATATGCCACCGACGACCAATAAACCCGCACTGAGTCTTGCTACTGCCATCGACGGCTCTCCGATAAGAATGAATGAAACTCATTTATACATCGGAAATATCATAACGCAGAAATAAAAATCCCTCTTCAATTGAGAGGGATTTAAGTCAAAATTGATAGCCTGTTAGCTAATCACTTCCAATTTGGCGGGTAGCCCTTGCCGGACCGCGGCACCACTGACCCAATCCAGCCAGGTATTGGGGACTTCTCGCGTTGGATCAGTAAACCCCAAGTCATTCAGATTGCTCCCCTGACCAATACGCGGGTCTGACGCCATGATAACACCATCCAACGAATGTGTTCTGGCACCCATCTCGCGATGTCCATAACCATGTTCAATAGCAACCACACCAGGCATAACACCATCCAATAAACTTACCTGTACCTCCATCTGACCACCGGGGGTCATCAGGCGCACACTGTCACCGTGCTGTATCCCGTAGCGCTGAGCATCGGTTGGATTAATCGCCACCAAATTGGTGGGTTTGACCGCGCGTAAACGCTCAATCATCGCAGTAGAACTGCTCATGAGATGAGACTTGAAGGACATCAAGCGCAAAGGCCAGTCAGTTGCCGGATAATGGGTAAAGACATCGGAACCGTCTGCCAGACGAGGTGGATACCAAGTCGGACAGCCGCTATAACGCTCGCCGGTAATCGCATGGTGATGTTGCGCGACATTTTCGTTCCAGATTTGCAGTGGCTTTTTCCACTGCGGCCCGGTGGCATCGCCATTCCAACTTTTCTCATAAGGCGCAAAACGCCCACCACGCGCCAACAGGTAAGCCACTCGGCGCTGCTCATCAATATGCAGACTGCGTTGTAAGTCGGGCCATAAGCGATCGACGCCGGTTAATTTCAGTTCTTCATCAGAGGCTGGTGGCAGTGGTTTTTCACCGCCATAAGCAATATTGGCCGCGGCCCGTAAATAGTAATCCTCGGCCCGCTCCAGCGGCAAATTGTTTCCCTGGCTGTCCTGCATCGCATTGGCACCGAACCCCGGTAATTGCAATGCCTTGGCCACTGCAATCAGGAAGCTCTCCATGGCCATCGGCTCGCCTTGAGCCGTGCGAGCAGTACGTGATGTCACCACAGGCCAGCGGGCCGTGCTGGCTTTTACCAGTACCCCGGCCCAGGGCGCACTGAATCCCCAACTCTCAAAATTATGGGTATCCGGTACGATATAATCAGCCAATGCGGTGGTTTCATTCATAAAAGCATCAATGGCAATAAACAGCGGCAATTGACGTGGATCTTGTAGTTTCGCCTCAATCAAGTTACGCAGCCCCGCGACCCCGTACAGCGGATTAGTCATATGGCTAATCCATGCCTTAAGCGGATAGGGATAACCCGCCAATGCCGGTGCCAATTGTTCGGTCAATTGCCCACCGACAAAGGGATACCATGGGCCACGGGCCGGATAGCCAGGCTGACCCTGCTGAATCTTTTGCTGATACTCTTGCGATTGTTCATAGGGCTGCTTGCTGCGCGATAGCGGTAAGCCTTTTGGTTTTATCATTCCAGCAAAAGTGGCTAACTGATAGCGAGGACCATCAGCAAAACCATCAAACTTGCCACCCCCAACCGAAACCCCACCCTTAAGATTCAAGTTACCAATCAGGGCATTGAGCATCATGACCGCCCAAGTGGTATAAAAACCGTTACCCCCCATCATGCCACCATGGGAGATAACCGCCGCCTGACGCTGGTAAGCAGTAAACTCTTTCGCCAAACCAACCATCGTTTCTGCTGGGACGCCGCATTGCTGACTGTATTCTGCCAGAGTAAAACGCTCTGCCGCTTGCCGCAAACACGCCATACCTGATTGCACCTGCACAATTTGACCATCATGTAAGGTGACTTCGCGCGTGACGAACAATTGAGCGTGTAATGCTAGTGCAGCAGGCTGCAATGTACCGTCAGCCACTTGCACTAATACCGGACTCTCTTCAGCTTCGGCCACTGACTCACCACTTAGCTGGCTGGCACGTAGGAACTGGCCTGCCAAGGGATGGGTTTCAGTGGTTATCACCAGATGGCTGGCATTGGTCCAGCTGCGCTCACCCGCCGCTTGCATGGCGACCTCACCGGGAGCGGACAAATAAGTGTGGTTAAAACGATTCTGTTCGATAATCCAACCAATCATCCCCATTGCCAGTGCCGCATCCGTCCCCGGCAACACGGGAACCCAGCGGTTATGCTGATTAGCCAATGTGGTTGTCAGTGGCAACGCGGGGGAGACCACCACATAATTGAAATCATCACGCTGGCGAGCATTGGCTAGCTGACGCCCTTGCCGCTTAAATGGGTTGCCAGATTGTGCGGGCGACGTCCCCAAAAATAGGGCAAAACGGACGTTATCCCAATCTGGCTTAACATGGGCATTTTTATCTAAATCCCCCATCAACGCACCTGAACCGGCACGATACGCCAAACCACAATATGCCCCGTGGCTACCGAGATTTTTAGTGCCGAACGCTTGATGAGCAAAGCGTCGGATAAAAGCATCGCGCCCATCATCACCGGCATTAGTCACCAGTAACTGATTGGCTTTCGGCCCCAATGAGGGCTGCTGAGTATCAATGGGGGTAATCAGGTCACGGATAGCCCGCAACCCTTCAACCGGCCCCTCGCCAAAGAGATCACCGCCTTCGGTCACTTCCGCCACCAATTGCTCAAAGCTGATACGCTGCCATTTGCCACTGCCCCGTGGCCCGGCGCGCTTCATTGGCTCGGTAATACGATAAGGGCTATCGACCCCCTCTAATAGCGTCGCGCCGCGCGCGCAGGCCGTTGAACGCCCGGCCATGCCTGACTCTCCACCTAAACGTTGCAGCGCTTCACTTAGTGGTAACTGATACGGAAAATGGTGGTCATGAGACAACGGATGATAAGGGTTACCGGCGATGCGCAGGATTTTATTGTGCTGGGTATCGACTCGCACCCGTAAGCCACACAAGGTCCAACAACCAAAACATTGTGTCATTGAAACCGCTTGTTGCGGATTGGCCTGCCACTGCTGCCCAATACGTCCTTCTGGTGCTAATGCGTTGGCACTAACAGGATCGAGTGTAAGCTTTCCGGCACTACCATCAATCAGGCCAGCCAATGTTTTGCGTGCCACAGCATGATAACTGGCAGCAAATGCAACCACTCCGCCCAAGGCTAAACTGCCTTTTAACCATTGACGCCGTGTAGACTTAGCCATGATGCATTTCTCCTTCCACTGTTTTCTCGCCTGAAACTGTTTTTTCACTTGAGACTATTTTTTCACTTGAGACTATTTTTTCACTTGAGAATTGTTGTTCAAGCCATCTGACACCTTCACGGCTAGCAATAATCACCGCTATCCATAATCCGCATGTACCCACCACGGCCAGCAATCCTTCACTCCCCAGCGGCAACGAATAGGGATTGGTTAACACATTGTATTTAGGCAACGTTTGAGTGTGCATCAGCAATAGCCAACGTACCGACCAACACAACGTCAGGGCTGCCAGTGCCTGAGCCACTACCATCCCGCTTGATAAGGTTTTTTTCCTGTTGAACAGCGCCATTGCCAAAAGCAATAGCCACAGCACCACAGGAAATGCTGCCAGAGTCTGGGCATGCATAGCCCAGTAGCGCAGAGCTTGTGCCGAGGCATTATCACCACTGGCCCACAGCACAGTAACCAACGCCAGCATCATTAAATTGATGAGTTGCCAGCGCACCAATGACACCTGATAGTGCGGCTCACGCCATAGCCAGGTAGCCAGTAAAGGCGGGATCGCCTGCCAGGCCGTCAGGAAGATAAACAGTGGCAACCATAAACTAAACCACAGGGGTTGGGCGCGCAGGATTGACACCTCGCGGCCGGTATAGAGCAAAATAGTGATAGCAGAAAACGCACAGAGTCCGGCTAATCCTGTCAATAATCGCGCTAATGGTTTTGCCCGCAATCGGCTGTAGGTCAGCGCCAGAAAATAGGACAACACCAGCAGGGTAAACAAGGGTAAGAAAAGAGATCCCCATGACATCCACGACCACGGCGTAAAGTGGGCATAGAAGTGCCAGACGCGGGCCGGTTGATGTAGGTCCGCATTGAGCGCCAATGGCGCAACCACCACCGCAGTCGCCGCCAACATCAGTGCAGCAAACTCCAATGGATTCTGCTGATGGCGAGAGAACATCCGTTGCCAGCAGGCAAACAACACGCCACTACAAGCCAGTCCGATGAAAAAGAAATACTGCACCGCCCAAGGCAACCAGGCGATATCTTGTGGGCGGGCTAAAATTTCACGGATCATGGGTGTACCTCCTGCCAGAGCGCGGGTTGGCCCTGCAATGGTCGGGTAAAAATGTCATTTAGCCCGAGGTAAAACACTTGAGGGTGAGTGCCTTGCTCCGGTTTCAGCACTTTGATGTCAGCGGCATGTTGCAGCAGCATTTGGCGCAATATACTGTTGCCATCGCGTAAATCACCGATAATCCGCGCCCCGCCGACACAAGACTCCACACAAGCAGGCAGCAATCCAACATCCAGACGATGAACACAAAAAGTACACTTGTCCGCAGTTTGGGTACTGTGATTGATAAAACGAGCTTCATACGGGCAAGCCTGAACACAGTATGCACAACCAACACAACGGGTATTATCGACAACCACAATGCCATCCTGGCGCTGATAAGTGGCCTGTACCGGGCAGACTGGCACGCAAGGCGGGTTATCGCAGTGGTTACACAGGCGGGGTAGCAATACATTGGTGACACTTTCTGCCCCAGACAGGGCAATTTGATACTGATTAACTGTGGTACGGAACTGGCCTTGTGGCAGTTGGTTTTCAATCGCGCAACTGACAGTACATGCCTGGCAACCAATACAGCGGCGCAAATCAATCAACATGGCGTAGCGCCGTTTGATATCACCTTGTTTGCGTGCCGGTTCCATCCGCCAGCCCGCATCCGCCAATGGCACCAATGCTGCGCCAGCAGTTAACACCCCGAGCCGCTGTAGAAATGCTCTTTTTCCTTGATCCATTTTTCTTCTCATCTGCTTAATAACAATGCTCTTAATTCAAGGATTGTAGAAATCGACGAGCAGAAGCCCTATTGTGGTTTTCCACATTCCCTTTAAGGACTTGATCCAGGACAATTGCGCACTGCGACGGGGATCATAAAAAGGAACATGCATGAGTTTCAGAGGGCTGGTGATAGTGCTGTTTTGGTGGTTTTCAACCGCCCATGCCAATGATTGGACCATTGGCGTGCTGGCATTACGCGGTGATGCTCAGGCGCTAGCACATTGGCAACCGTTGGCCGATCGCCTTAATCAGCACTTGCCTGGGCAGCACTTTCAGTTATTAGCCTTGGATTTAAATGCGATGAAAAGTGCGGTGCAGCAGAACCGAGTTGATTTTCTGCTGACCAATCCGGCGCAATATGTGCAAATTGATAACCACTATCCTCTGCGTTGGTTGGTCTCTTTGCGTTCCAGTCATGAGCCAGACAGCACCAGCCGCAATGTGATCGGTAGTGTTATTCTGGTACGCGCGGACAGTGATATCCATAATCCCCAAGGGTTGATTGGCAAACGCGTTGGTGCCGTCTCTCCCGATGCCTTTGGCGGTTACTTATTAGGATACAAAGTGCTACGCGATGCGGGGCTACAACCAGAACGGGATTTTCAATTGCATTTTTCTGGCTTCCCGGTGGATGCGTTAATTTATCTGCTGCGTGATCGCGCTATCTCCGCGGCTATTGTGCCTACCTGCCTGCTGGAAGATATGCAGGCAGAAGGATTAGCGCATACTGCTGACTTTAAGCCGCTATTGGCGAAGAAAACCGCCATTCCATGCCTGAGCAGCAGCGAGTTATACCCGAATTGGTCGTTTGCCGCGTTATCACAGGTACCGGATGAATTAGCCGATAATGTTACGCGGATTTTGCTCAGCCCCGATGGTGACAAAACACCACAATGGGGTGCGCCCTCCTCCACCAGTCAGGTCGAAAGTTTATTACGTTCAATTAATCAACATCCCCAACAGCCGCAATTCTGGCAACAAACTCTTGATTGGGCGCAACAGCATCGGCTGTTGATCGTCGCCATCGCGGTGATTCTGTTATTGCTCGCGGCCAATCATATCTGGGTGGCGTTTCTGGTGCGTCGCCGCAGCCAGCAATTGGAGCAACTTCACCAGCAACTTAGGGCTAGGGAAAGTGCGTTGGAACAAGCTCAGCGCCTGAGTATTCTCGGTGAGATGGCCGCGGGATTTGCTCATGAACTAAATCAGCCGCTCAGCGCTATTCAGCATTACGCCGATGGTTGCGCTATTCGCCTGCAACGGGAACAGGCTGATCACTCATTACTGCCCATTTTGAATCAAATCAGCCATCAGGCCCAACGCGGGGCTGATACCATTGCTAACTTACGGCTGTGGGCAGGAAAACAGCCTGCCACGAACAGCTCTGCCACCTGCCAGCCATTGCCTGCCTTGGTTAATCACCTCTGGCAGTTACTGGCAGCCACCAATCCCGCGCCGTGTTGCACGTTGCACACTGATATCGAAGCATCATTAGCGCTGCATTTACCGCCCACGCTGCTCGATCAGGTCTTGTGTAATCTGATCACTAACAGTTTGCAGGCCGGTGCCCACCAGTTATGGTTCAGTGCTTATCAGCAAGCCGATGTGGCAATATTAATTTTGCAAGATGATGCCGGTGGCCTGACGGCCGAACAGCTCAACCAACCTTTTACCCCATTTCGTTCCACCAAAAGTGANGGCCTCGGTCTCGGTCTGGTCATTTGCCAGCGATTGATCTGTCGCCAGGGCGGAAATCTGGCACTACTTAACCACCTGGCCGCCAATGATAAGATTGGACTACGCGTTACCCTGACACTGCCACTTAACCCAAGCAAGGAGCTTACTCTTGTCACTGATTCATCTACTTGATGACGATATTGCCGTCACCGACGCTTGCCGTTTTTTGCTGGAAAGCCTGGGTTACAAAGTGAAGGTATGGCATGACGGTGAGTGTTTCCTGGCCCAGGCTGATTTATATCAATCTGGTGTATTACTGCTCGATATTCGTATGCCGCTGCTAGATGGTACGCAAGTCTATAACCAGATGCGCCAGCGAGACAGCACGCTGGCCGTCATATTCCTTACCGCCCATGGAGAAGTGCCGCAGGCGGTTGAGCAGATGAAACTGGGGGCGGTTGATTTCTTACAAAAACCAGTCGCGACAGCGCCGCTGATTACCGCCTTACAGCAGGGCTTGCAGCACACAGAGCAGTTGACGGCCCGCCGACAGGTACAACTGCGTTATGCCTCGCTGACGCCACGGGAACAGATGATTGCGCAATGGGTTATGCAGGGTTTGATTAATCGGGATATCGCCGACAAAGCTTGTGTGTCTGTCAGAACCGTAGAAGTGCATCGGGCTAAAGTAATGGAAAAGATGGCGGTTAGCAGTCTGGCTGAGTTAGTCAGCTTACTGAATCCGTTCAAATAGCCAAATTCAATCATGGTTATTTAACCATCAGATAGGTGATTTAATCGGCGGAAACTTCAACCAAAAGGCATAAAAATGGCTTTTTGGTGCGGTCTGTTTTCCTGTAAGCCACTAAAAATGTCACAATAGTCTACCTTAAATGACAGATGAATACGTTGGTATGGATGACCGGCAACTGCCTATTGAGGTTCGTTAAAGAACCACATGTCCGCTATCAAGAGTAAATAGTTAACTGTCCGACTGAATTACAATAACGCAGAGAACAGATATGCAAGTTCCTTCTTTTGAACGCTCACTGCTACACCCTCGTTATTGGCTGACCTGGCTTGGCCTTGGTATCCTCTATCTATTGGTGTTGCTCCCCTACCCGGTTATCTATGTCCTGGGTACCTCCCTTGGCCGCTTTTCTATGCGTTTTCTCAAACGGCGTAAACGGATAACACAGCGTAATCTCGAGTTGTGCTTTCCTGATATGCCACAGGCTGAACGCGATGAACTGCTGGTTAAGAACTTTGAATCGGTGGGGATGGGGTTATTTGAAACGGGCATGGCTTGGTTTTGGCCGAACTGGCGCATTGAGCGCTGGTGTAGCGTTAGTGGTCTAGAGCACATTCAACAAGCGCGAGAGGAAGGCAAAGGGATTTTATTGATCGGCTTGCATTTTCTTACGCTGGAACTGGGTGCCCGCATCTTCGGAATCTACAATCCGGGCATCGGTGTCTATCGCCCGCATGATAATAAAGCCATGGACTGGATGCAGACTTGGGGCCGGATGCGTTCAAATAAAGCCATGTTAGACCGCAAAGATCTGAAAGGAATGATCCGCAGCCTAAAACAAGGCGAAATTATCTGGTATGCGCCGGATCACGATTACGGTCCGCGCAGCAGCGTATTTGTGCCCTTGTTCGCTGTCGATCAAGCGGCAACCACCACTGGGACTTACCTGCTGGTGCGTATGGGTAAACCGGCAATTATTCCTTTCACGCCGCGTCGTTTACCTAATGGCAAAGGTTATCAACTGCTGTTGCAACCCGCGGTAGAGAACTTCCCGGTAGATAATGAAGTGGCGGCGGCCGCGTTTATGAATAAAGTGGTCGAAAAAGAGATTGCCCAAGCCACCGACCAATATATGTGGCTACACCGGCGTTTTAAGACCCGGCCAGAAGGCGCGCCTTCATTGTATGAATAGCATGACTTATTCAGAAATAGAATATTGCTAATGGTAATGAGAATTAGTTTATATCAATTTTTTTGATACACTTCGTCAGATTTATCCGCTAGGCAAATAAGATTTATCTGACGATACTGAGAGTAATTAATCCTAGTTATTATCCGGTTATTTTCTTTTTTAATAAGGATATATATGCTCGCAACACTTAATCTCTGGTTCACTCGATTAACAGACCATCCTAACGGCGGCAAACTACTATTACGCCTAACGTTCGGTGTCTTGATGTTATTTCATGGTGTAGCCAAAATTCAGCATGGCACCAGCTGGATAGCCGCGTCTTTACAGGCGCAAGGCATCCCCAGTTTTGTCGCCTATGGCGTTTACATCGGCGAAATTGTCACCCCGATCCTGATTATTCTTGGTCTGTTTACCCGCCCTGCGGCGTTCGTTTACGCCGTTAACCTGTTGGTTGCAGTATTAATGGTCGGTACGGGGAAATTCTTTACCCTGACCCAAGTCGGTGCCTGGGGTTTGGAAAACGAAGCTATGTATTTCCTCGGTGGTGTCGCTATCATGCTACTGGGTAGTGGCCGTTATTCCGTGACTAAAAATGAAGCTTACCGCTAATCACTGGCGCTAAATAACGAATATCATACTAACCACTGCGCCTTTGGCGGGGTGGTTTTTCCTATTTTCTCTGCCAGCTGTAACATCATGCTAATGCCACAACTCCTGTGTTATTACCAAATAGAATAAGCATATCCATCCATGTCAAACCACCTTTCCATTTTATAAAAAC